>DASVWQ010000441.1:0-3620 GCA_036393135.1 Ktedonobacterales bacterium | reverse complement strand
ATCACCTGGCGCAGCGTCGCGGGTGACGAAAGCAACGGCGACCTGAGCTTCACGCCGCAGAACGACGGCGCGATCACCGAGGTGCGGCTGCGTATGGAGGTCGCACCGCCCCAGGGCCTCGCGCCGCAGCGAGTAGACAGGTTGGCGCAATCGGCCCGCCGCCGGACCCACAGCGACCTGCGCCGCTTCAGCCGCCAGATGGCCGCGCCGAAGCAGCGTGAGGAGGCTCCGACGGGGGCGCTTGGGATGGCGGCGCAGCTTGGCGTGGCGGCCACGGCGGCGGGTCTGGGCGGCTACGCGGCCTATATGGTCGGGCAGCGCCTGCAGGGTAGCTCGTCCTATCGCGCCATGCGCAGCCAGATCATCCCGCCCGCCAGTGTCGTAAGCTGGTCGCTGGCGGGGGCGTCGGCGGCCAGCGCGCTCGGCGCCGCGACATTCCGCCAGCTAGGCCATGTCAACAACGCGCTCTTTGTCGGCCAGTGGGCGCCAACCCTGCTCGCCGCCAGCGGATTCGCGCGCATCCTCGGCCACCGGGGCATCCGCACGCCCGATGGCGCAAGCATCGCGAGCTGGTCGCTGGTCGGCGCGAGCATCGGCTCCATCGCCGCCTCGGCCACGCTCCACGCGATGGGCCGCCGCAAGCAGGGCCTCTTCGTCGGCCAGTGGGCGCCGACGCTGATGGGCGCGGCCATCTTCACCCGCCTCTTCAACCGCCTCTAGCCTGCCGGTTCGCCCTCTTCTTGTGGGAGGGGGTCCCGCGAGCTAGTGGGGCGGGGGCCAGGGGGTGAGGGCCACCCGCAGCACGCGCGCCACCACCTCATCGAGTGGCGCGCGTGTGTCGATCTCGTCGGTCGCGATGCGTCGCAGCAACGGCTCGACGCTCTCCGCCAGCTCCAGCGCGCGGGCGGCCTCGGCGGGGTCCTTGCCATAGGCGTTGGTCGTCCGCTCGCGCAGCCGGACGGCCATCACCTCCGGCGGCGCGCTCAGGAGGATCACGCGGTCGAACTGAGGCAGGAATCGCCGCATATTCTCGGCGCAGCCGCTCACGAACAGCGTCCCAGCGACTTCGGCGGCGAGCAGCGCCTGGACGCGGTCCTCGCGCCACACCCAGTCCATCCCCGGACGCGCTGGCGACGGCCCAGCGTCGCCAGCGCCAGCGATGGGCGCCCACTCGGAGTACTCCTCGGTATCGGCGTCCACAGCATGGTAGCCCCGCGCGGCCAGCTCGCCCGTCACGGTGGATTTGCCCACGCCCGCCATCCCCGTCAGCAGTATCCGCCGCATCGCCGACACACCCTCCGCCTGGGCGCCCGCATGGCGCGCTAATCCACGAAGTCCACCGGAACCTCGGCGGGGATGACGCCCTGTCGCGCGGCGCGCTCCAGGAAGAGGCGAATGCTCTCTTTTCCACGCGGCCCCATGTCCACCGTCCAGTCGTTGACGTACATCCCGACGAAGGCGTCCGCCGTCTCGGTCGAGAGCCCGCGCGCGAACTGCATGGCGTGCTGGAGGGCTGGCTCGCGATGGTCGAGGCCATACTGGATGCTCGCCTTCAGCACCCGCGAGAGCGCGGCCATCGTCTCCGGCCCCAGGTCGCGGCGCACGGCGTTGACCCCCAGCGGCAGAGGCAAGCCGTTCGTCTCGCCATGCCACCACTTGCCCAGGTCCACCAGCGTATGCAGCCCCAGCTCGCCGTGGGTCAACTGCCCCTCGTGGATCAGCAGCCCAGCGTCGTAGCGCCCTTCGTGTACCGCCTCCATGATCTGATCAAACGGCACGACATCATAGTCAAAGTCGCCCAGAAAGAGGCGCAGGGCCAGGTACGCGCTGGTCATCGTCCCCGGAATCGCGATCCGCTTGCCGCGCAGCCAGTCCACATCCGCCGCCGGATCGCGCGACACGACCATCGGGCCGTAGTTGTCGCCCATGCTGGCGCCGTGCGAGAGGATAGCGTACTGGTCGGCGACGTAGGCGTAGGCGTGGACGGAGATGGCGGTGATCTCCAGTTTGCCCTCACGCGCCCACTGGTTCAGCGTCTCGATGTCGCGCAGGATGTGCTCGAAGGCGAAGCCGTCGGTCGGTATCTTATGCTCGGCCAGCGCATAGAACATGAAAGCGTCGTCGGAGTCGGGGCTATGGCCCAGCCGCATCAGTCGCGGCTGCTCGTCGTTGGTGGGGGTGGTCATATGGTCAGCGTTCCTCTCAATCGGTCGGTAGCGCGCCCCGGCGTCGGGGCAGCGCGATGCCCAGCGTTGATTGTAGCGCGCGAGCGTGATGACCGCTAGCGCAAGATGGCGCGCCGCATGGGCGGTACCATAGTCCCCATCTGGCGGGCGGGCGATTGACACAGCCGCGCGGCGCAGGTAGCATGCGAAGAGAACTCTTCGATAGGTGACACGCCACATACTCCTCGCCAGATGTTATCCCTACCCGCCAGCGCTGGTAGCGACAACCTGTGGCGTCTGGCGGCGGGGGCATCGGCGTGACGAGCGGCAAGCGAGGCGCGCAGTGGGACGGAACCGCAACGATTCGGACAACGACCGCCGCCGTGGTGACTGGGACGAGAGCGGCTACTACGACAACGACTCTGCCGAGTACGAGGCCTACGACCGCGATGGCACGGGCGCTTATTCGGCGGAGTATCCCGCGTGGGACGAGTCACGGGCGCTGATGGCAGTGGATGACGACCGCTCTCCGGCGCTCCGCGATGAGGAGTCCGAGAAGCATCCTGTGCTGATCCCCGGCACAGGCGCCTCGATGGGTCGCCTCTTCCTCAAACGGCGCGAGCGCCCGCTGACGATGCGCATCGCCGTGCTGACCCTGCTGGCCGTGATGATCGTGACGGGGCTGGTCTCGGTGACGCCGCTGGGGGCCGCGGCGCAGCCCGGCGTCTCCTCCTTCGAGGCGCTCTCCGGAGCGGTGGTCCTGGGGAGCCAGCCTGGCTACTTCTGGTACACGGCCCAGTGGAACGACACACCCGAACACCTGGCGAAGGTCTTCCATGTGGAGATCGGCGGTATCTTCCAAATGAACGGCCTCTGCCCCGGCCAGGAACTGCAAGTCGGCAAGCAGTACAAGATACCCACCAGCTCGACCTACGGCGCCAACTTCCAGAACCAGGCCCAGCAGTGCGGCGGGCGCAACCCGGCGGGCTATTACGGCCAGACCATCTTCGGCAATGAGTGGTTCAACTCCTATGCCGGAACGCCGACCGAGGAAGGCAAGTGCTCAACGGCGTCAGGCCCAAACTACATGAACTTCAAGTTCATCTCACCGAACTGGAACTCCTACTGGGTGCGCGGCTTCAGCTTCTTCCACGATGGCGTAGACCTCGCGGCGCCCCAGGGCAACCAGATCCACGCGGTGCAGTCAGGCCAGGTGATCTGGGCGGGCTATGACGGCACGAACGGCTTTGGCTGGTCGGTGGTCATCAACAACTGCTACCACATCTCGACCCTCTACGGGCATATGATGGGGTTGGTCTCCGGCCTGCGCGCGGGCGACAATGTCAACCAGGGCGACGTGATCGGCTACGAAGGCTCGACCGGCTGGTCTACTGGCCCGCATCTGCACATCTCGGTGGACTGGAACAACGTGCCGATCGACCCGATGCTGTTCTA
>DASVWQ010000440.1:0-3228 GCA_036393135.1 Ktedonobacterales bacterium | reverse complement strand
CGGCGTGATAAGCAGTCCGCTTATGCTATTCTTCGCCGTCGCGACGGTATGCTCCGTCGTCCTGCGTTTCTGGCGGTCGCGGGGCGACGAGCGCCAGATGATGAAGTGGTTCGCGTTCTGTGTCGCGCTGATGGCCATCAGCTACGCGACGGGCATCTTCGTGCTGCCTCCCAATGACCCGATCCTTGGCTCATTGGGGTTCGCCATCGCCTTCGGACTTTTGCCAGCGGGCATCGTGATCGCCGTGCTGCGCTTCCATCTCTACGACATCGACCTCATCATCAACCGCGCGCTGGTCTATGGCTCGCTGACCGCCCTGCTGGCGGGCATCTACTTCGGCCTGGTCATCCTCTCGCAGCGCCTCGCCATCCCGCTGACCGGCTCGGCCCAGCAGTCGCCCATCGTGATCGTCCTCTCGACCCTGGTGATCGCCTCACTCTTCCAACCGCTGCGCAGGCGTATCCAGCGTATGATCGACCACCGCTTCTACCGGCGCAAATACGACGCCGCGCGCACGCTGGCCACGTTTGGCAAGACGCTACGCACCGAGGTGGAGCTGGCCGCGCTGAGCGACGAGTTGCTGACAGTGGTGGAGGAGACGATGCAGCCCGCACACGTCTCGCTCTGGCTGCGGCCCACGGCGGAGCGCGGTCGCTGAGCGCTGCCGCGCCTCAGCGCATGGCGGTGGTGTAGACGGTGGCGCGGGCGTAGGGCTGATAGCCCAGCGAGCGTAGCGCCGTCCGCAGGACGGTGTCGTCGGCGCGGGTGGCGCAGAGCGGCTGGCGACCGTCGCGGAACATGTGGCGGGTGGCGCGCATCAGCAGGGCGGTCACGAGGCCGCCGGGCGCCATCTCCGCCGCTGCGAGCGCCTGCGGTGTGAGGGCCGGGGCCAGCGCCTCCCAGACCTGTGGCGAGTGCGCGCGTAGCCCAATGTGCGCGATGATCGCGCCCTGCCGCCGCACGACGAAGACCCCGCCGCCATGTCGCGCCAGCAAGGCGATGGCCTGCGCGTCGGTCTCTGCGCTGGGGTCCAGCTGTTCGACCCACTCCTGCCACTGGGTGTAGCGCGGCTGCCAGCGCTCGCGGGTGACATACCAGAGGGTCAACGCGCCCTCGGACGAGGCTGCCAGCGAGTCGTTGGCCTGGGCGCGGATCAGCGCATCGAAGGCGTCGAGCGGGCCGGGATGATAGAAGTCTTGCGGCGGGGTCAGGCGCAGCAGCGCGCCCAGCGACTCGCGTAACTCTGGCGCAAGCGTCGCCACGCCCGCTTCGCCGCTCTCCGAGACGCCCGGTGAGGCGACAGGGGCGATGATGTGGGCCAGCGTCCGCGCGCCGAAGAGCAGCGTCATGGGGTCGTCTTCGGCGTCCTTGATGATGGTGGTCCAGCCGGGGCGACGCAGATCACGCACCGAGCAGCCCAGCCACGAAGCGTAGAACTCGTCGAGCAGCCGCAGCGCCTCGGCGTCACTTGTCGAGAGGGAATCGGTGTCCGACATCGTCCCTGCGCCTCTCGTTCAGGCCGTCTGCGTGGCCGCGCCCTACGTTGGGCGCCGTGCGCGCGAGGGCCAGATCGGCGGCTCGATCCCGTCGTCCTCGCCTGCCTCAGCCTCGGCGGGCGCAACCTCGCTCATCCGCGCTCTGGCCTCCGTCCTGACCAATCGCGCGCGGGTCGTCCAGACAGGCGCGATCATCGGCGGCTCGGCCAATGCATCGGGCGCTTCTGGCGCCTCTGGCCCGTCTGGCGGCGTGTTGGTCGCGTTGGCCAGTCGGAGCCGCGCGCTCAGCAGGCTGGCGCTCCAGATGGGCGCCTCCATCGTCAGCGACGCCTCGCTCGCGTGATCGGCTGGGCGGCTGCCTCGCGTGCGCGGCGATGTCCAGACGGGCGCTGGCATGCTGTCAGGCTCCGGCGTGGCAGCGCCCGTCTGGACGCGCGGCTTGGCGCCGCCGCGAGTGGGCCAGAGTGGCGCGGTGTAGGTCTCATCGGGAGCGGCGGTGAGGATATCCGGCTTGAAGTGGCTCATGCCAGGCTCAGCCTCGTCGTTTGGCGGCTCGGCCTGTGGCGTGGATGGCCTGAGCGAGATGGGGCCGGGATGGAGGCGGCGGGAAGGGCTGGTGGGGGGCGCGGGAGCGCCATAGCTGATTGGCGGGGCGGGTCTCTGGCGGGCGGGGGCCGCTTCAGGACTGGCCGCTGGCCGTGCCGCGCCGCGTTTGGCGCTGCGTAAGGCGATGGCCGAGGCGATGCCGCCGACAATCACCGTAATGACGCCGCCAAGTCCGCTCATCAGCGGATGGCTGTTAAATAACGCCCCAAACGGGGCCAGTGCGAACTGCCACATGGAGGCAGCCTCCTCTCCGCCAGGCCAAGCGGACATCATCTCACCCAGAGTATGCGGTATGGCAGGCGATCTGTCCACTGTTGAGGGTGGATTGATCGACGCGCCCCGCTCCTGGCGCGGCGTGACCGCTCATTCCTCTACCACCATCGCCCCTATCACCACCTGACAACGCCGAGCGCGTCCCTACGCGCGCGAGTCCTCATATATCATACCATAACCAGCCCACATACGAGCGCGAAGCCGCATCTGGCCTGGCGAGACGCGGCCCGAGGGGTCGCAGTCGCCGGGCCAGATGCGGGAGGGCGGCGCGCTACACGAGCAGTGACATTGGCTGCTCCAGCAGGCCCTTCACTTCCTGCAGGAAACGCGCGGCGATAACGCCATCCAGCGCGCGGTGATCAGACGAGAGCGTTATCTTCATCATGTCGCGCACCACCACCTGCCGGTCGGCGGTGGCCACGGGCGTTGGCGTGATCGCGCCCACTGCCAGGATCGCCGACTCTGGCGGGTTGATGATCGCTGTGAAGCTCTCGACCTCGTACATGCCGAGGTTGCTCACAGAGAAGGAGCCGCCCTGCAGATCGTCAGCCTTCAGCTTGCTCGTGCGGGCCGCCTCGGCCAGCCGCCGCGACTCGCGCGCCAGGTCGAGCAGGCTGCGCTTATCGACATCGCGCACGACTGGCACGATCAGCCCCTGCTCCAGCGCCACCGCTATGCCGATATTGATGCGCTTCTTGTAGAGCAGGCGCTCGCCATCGAACGAGACGTTGATCTGGGGCATGCGGGTGAGGGCCAGCGCCACCGCCCGCACGATCAGGTCGTTGACGCTCACCTTGACTGGCTCGACCAGCGTCGCGGCGTACTCGTTGATCTGCTCGCGCGCCTGGAGCAG
>DASVWQ010000439.1:0-2792 GCA_036393135.1 Ktedonobacterales bacterium | reverse complement strand
GAGCGATTCGCGCGTCGCGCGCTCCAGGTCAATTGACGCTGGCTCCGGAACTGGCTCCGGAACTGGCTCCGGAAGTGGCTCTGGCGCTGGAACTGGCCGTGGCGCCGCGCGGCGTGTCGCTGGTCGGCCAACCGCCGCTGGGGCAGGCCGGAAGCCATAGCGGGCGCGATAGACCAGCGGGGCGCGTGTCAGGTAGCCGATGGGAATGCTATACACATGCACCAGTCGCGTGAATGGCGAGACGCCAAATAGCGCGAACGCCAGCGCGATATGTACCTGGAGCAGCAACGGCACACCAGCCATGAGGGCGGTGTTGGGCTGTAACGCCAGCACGCTACGAATCCACGGGCCGACCGTCACACGATATTCATAAGGGCCATTGATGAGGCTATAGCCGAGCGTAAAGGCGAGGCCCAACGCGATGACCAGCCACAGCAGGCCGTCTGACACGTAGTCAGAGAAGCTGGAGTTCACACGCACGCGCGCGTTCGCGATCCGGCGGTAGAGCAGGATCGAGAGGCCAAGCAGGGCGAGCAGGCCGCTCAGGCCGCCCAGCACGATGGCGCCACCGTGGTACATCTCCGATGAGATGCCAAGCGCATTGTAGAACTCGACCGGCACGAGCAGGCCAGCGACGTGGCCGCCGAACACGAACAGGATGCCGATGTGGAAGAGCCTGCTGCCAACAGTCAGCAGCTTCTTTTCCAGTATCTCGCTTGACCGCGAACCCCAGTTGAGCTGGCCGGTCTGATAGCGGTAGATCGTGCCGACGATCATGACCGTCAGACAAATGTAGGGGAATATGCCCCAGGTGAACGCTGAAAGCTGCGTCATATCGGGCCTCCGGAAATCTATCTCAACGCTGTTGGCGCGCTCGCTAACGGTGTTTCTATCACGCCAGCGCGCCACCATTGACGCTGGGTGAGTTGGCGGAAAAGCGCCGCAACGTCTGACATCGCGCGTACCCTTTCCCCACCTCTTAGCGTATGACATGCGCTCATCATGCGCTGTGATATTTGTCCCTGATTTGGGTCAGGCTCACCACCTGGCGCGTTCGCGGCCTTCAGCCCAGACTACCGCGACGCGTTCCCGGCCGGGTCACAGAGCGGCGGCGGCGCGTCACGACCCGCTCACCGCGCCAGGCGGAATACGCCGCGTGTCACGACATGGCTGTGGGTTGGCGGGGATCATACCAGCCGAGTAGTGGCCAGGCGCAGCCCACCGCCGCTAGCCCTGGGATGGAGCGACAGCGTATGATATGAAGCGGGAACGCGCCACCAGGATGTGGAGCGCAAGTGATGCTGGGCGACGGTTCCGCATCCGCCGCTTGTGGCTGCGCTAGGAGGTGGCGGCGGGGCGGCAACCAGAGAGGATGGGCGCCAACACAATGCTAAGCGCTGGTGAACGAGAGTATCTGCGCAAGATCGCGCTCTTTGCGTCACTGGACGAGGATGCGCTGGCGCAGGTCGGAGCCGCGACGGCTGTGCGGCGATATGAGCATGGGGAAGTCATCACGGTCGAAGGAGATCGCGGGGGATCGCTGCGCTACGTGCGGCTGGGAATCGTCAAACTCGCGACGACATCGAGCGAGGGGCGCGAGCAGGTGCTGCGGCTGGTTCCAGAGGGGCAGACGTTCAATCTGGTCGCGGCGCTCGACGGCCAGCCCAGCGCCGCGACGGCGACCGCGCTCGATCCCGCGACGATCTACGCCATCCCGCGCGAGGTCGTCGCCAGGCTGATCGAAGAACGCCCCGCCGTCGCCCAGGCGGCCTTGCAGGCGCTCGCCGCCGCTACCCGCGACATCATCGCGCTGGCCAAGGACCTCGCGCTCTACCATGTCAGCGAGCGGGTGGCGCGCCTGCTGCTGGACCAGGAGCGCTGCACGTGCGCCCGCTGCCGCAGCCACTACATGACCCAGCAGGAGATGGCGGCGATTGTCGGCACCGCGCGCGAGATGGTGGGCCGCACGCTGCATGAGTTCCAGGCGGCCGGCATCATCGAGCTGCAGCATGGGCGGGTCGTCGTCCGCGATACTGACCGCCTGCGCGAGATCGCGCGTGTGCGAGTGAACACGCGCAGCCGCACACGGTAGAGCGCGACGGCGGATTGACCTGCCGCGCGCAACCAGCGACGCGAGCAACGGCATACGCCGTCCACCTCATGCGCCCCCGGCGGCGTCATCGAGGATGCGCCGGTACAGCGCCAGGCAGTCCTCGCCGTGGCAGGGCGCTGGCCGCAGCCCGGTGACCCGGCCATACCCCTGCTCGTCCACAAGGACTTCCGGCAGCCCAAGATCGGCGGCGTCGCCAATCTGGCGTCCGGACGGCAGCACGAGTGTGGGACTGCCGGGAACCTTCAGGCGCTCCCAACCCTCGCGCGCCTCCGCGATGACCTGCGCTTTCGCCTGCCCGCTATCGAAATCCTGCGTGAAACGATCCACCGCCAGGCCCACCCGCTCCGCCATTTCGAGCAGCACATGGCGCATAGAGACGCAACGACTCTCGGCAAACAACGCGGTACGGATCGCCCAATCGAGATCATCCGCCAGCGTCATATCCTGACGCTCGGCGCACTTGACCGCCTCGAACGCCGGCCACAGCGTGACGGGCCACTCCGAGAGCGGGGCGTGCCACGGCTCCCAGGCTAGCTCAGGCTCCTCCAGCATCAGCAGCGGACACTCGCTGTCCAGGACCCGCTTGGGCGTTGGCTGGCGATTGACATATTCCAACGCCAGGCTCTTGTGCTCGATGATGACGCGCCCGCGATACGCATCGCGCAGCTTGCGCAGGCGA
>DASVWQ010000438.1:0-4379 GCA_036393135.1 Ktedonobacterales bacterium | reverse complement strand
ACGCTCGACGACGCCGAGCGTCGCCTGAACGATCTGCGCTAAGCGCGTATCTCACGCGGCTGCCCGGTCGCATCACATCTCCGTCGTCCCCCTCACCCGGCGAACCGATTGCGCGTCGCTCGCTGGCGAGGGGGACGCGGCGTTTCCAGCGAGGGCAGCTTTAGCCACCCCTCGACGGCGCTATTCCGGGCGCCATTCGATAGTGACGGGCAAGCCGAGGAACGCGCCGTAGCGCGCGACCGCCGCCTCCACCGCCGCGCGCTGGGCAGAGGTGAGCGTGGTGTAGAGGGTCAGCGCGACCGCGACCTGCTCGCGTCCCAGCGTCCGCCGCCACACACCGACCACACGGCCATCCACCATCACGACCGGGCCGAGGATGGCGAAGGGGTCAGTGGGAAAGGCGGGATCAAGCGCGGCGCTGCGGTCGTGGTAGGCGACGGTGTATTCATCGTAGGGCGGCAGGAGCCAGGCGCGCGGCGCACCATCGTCATCAGGCGCCGTGGAGGCCGCGAACCAGTACGTCGCATCGCCGACCCGCGTGGAGGCCAGCTCGCCCGCGACCAGCGCGCGTCCGGCCCGCGCCTCGGTCAACGTTAGCCCGCTCCACCAGGCGAAGTCGTGGTCGGTGGCGGGGCCATGGCTGGTGAAGTAGCGCCGCGCCAGGGTCGCCAGCGCCGCGTCGCCCGCCAGTTCCGGCGCGGGCGGAATCCATTCATCAAGGAGGGTATAGGTGGGCTGCTTGCCGTCGCGCGGACCGAGACAAAGCAAGCCTTCGCGCGCCCAGTAACCCAGCAGATGCAGCCCGCGCTGGTGGTCCGCCGTGGCGAAACCTGCCGCATCCAGCGCGGCGTAGAGCGTCTGGCGGCGCAGGACCTTGCCGCCGCTGAGCGTGCGGGTCAACGCATCGCCCGCCCGCGCGAATGTCTCATCGGTCAACCCGGCGCGGCGATAGACGCTGGCGGCCTTCGCGTTGGTGCGCCGCGCGAGCAGCCGCAGCATCCAGCGGGCGTCTTCCGCCGGAATCAGGTGAATCGTCCCACGCATCGGCCAGGTGCGAATGATCGCGCGTTCGGCGATGGCCCGCTCGATGGCGGCCTCGTCGGCGGCGGGCATGCGCAGGCCGACGGCATAGAGCGAGTGGGCGTATTCCTGGGCCTGCGTGGCGCCAAACCAGCGTGTCACGTCGGCGGGCGTGGCCAGGTCGGGCCGCGTGAGACGCTGCGCGGCGAGACGCTGGCGCGCGATCTCTATCGGTGTCATGGCGACAGTATAGCGTATCCAGGCGGCGCAAACGTGTCGCATGGATCAAGGTAAACGCGCCCGCATCCCAGGCGTCAGGAGATGGCGGGTCCGACGCTGGCTCACTTCCGCGCGACGCCTCTGGCTTGCCCTTGCGCCGGGTGATATGCGTTGATGAACGGGGCCACGACGGCCAGACAACCGTGACGAGAGCGCCACGATGGCGTGACGCCAACCCAGGAGGTTCCATGTCAGCCACTGCCACATCCACCAGCGATCCCAAGGCGTACCGGCTGCCGGCCAACGTGCGTCCGCGCGCCTATGAGATCACGCTGGACGCGCGCCCCGGACGCGAGACCTTCAACGGCTCACTCCGTGTGCGCCTGGCCATCGCGGCGCCGACAAACAGCATCGAACTGCACTCGCGCGGCCTCACCATCAGCACTGCGCGCCTGACCGACGCCAGCGGCCAGACCAGCGCCGCGAGTGTCGCGCACGACGCCGACCGCGAGATCGCCGTCCTGACGCTGGCCGCTGCGGCGCCTGCAGGCGAGGCGACGCTCGCGCTGGACTTCGACGGCAAACTCAGCGAGAGTCTGGAGGGCCTCTTTCTCTCGAAGGACGGCCCCGACGAGATGCTCTGCACCCAGTGCGAGGCGACCGGCGCCCGCGCGCTGATCCCCTGCTGGGATGAGCCAACCTTCAAGGCGACCTTCGCCTGGACTGTCACGACAGCGGCGGGGCAGGTCGTCCTGACCAACGGCCGACTGCTGGAGACGACGCCCAGCGCCGATGGGACGAGCGCGACCTGGCGCTTCGCCGCGACCAAGCCGATGTCCAGCTACCTGCTTGCGCTGGCGATAGGCGATTTCGTCAGCGCCGAGGAGCGGGTGGTCAATGGCGTGCCGCTGCGCATCTGGGCGCTGCGGGGTAAGGAGGCGCTGGGCGGCTTCGCGCTCGACATCACCGCCGATCTCCTGCCGTACTATGAAGACTACTTCGCCACGCCCTACCACTACGACAAGCTCGACAACCTCGCCGTCCCCAACTTCGGCGCGGGCGCGATGGAAAACGCCGGACTGATCATCTCGCAGGCGGTCGTGCTGCTGCTCGACGAGCGCGCCGCCTCGCGCCGCCAGGAGCTGACCGTCGCCGAGGTCACGGCGCACGAGTTCGCCCATATGTGGTTTGGCGACCTGGTGACGATGCGCTGGTGGGACGACATCTGGCTCAACGAAGCCTTCGCGAGCTGGATGGCCTACCACGCCGTCAACACCCTGCGCCCGCAGTACCGCATCTGGGACGAGGTGCAGATTGGCGTGGATCAGGCGCGCGGGGCCGACTCGCTGGCCAACTCGCACCCGATCTACCATCCCGTCGCCACGCCCGCCGCGATGATGGAGAATTTCGACTCCATCACCTATGAGAAAGGCGGCTCGGTCCTGCGCATGACGCACGAGTTCCTCGGCGCCGAGGCGTTCCGCGCCGGACTGCGCACGTACATGCGGGAGTTCGCGGAGAGCAACGCGTCGGGCGCCGACCTCTGGCGCCACCTGCAACAGGCCTCGAACCAGCCCGTCGGCGCGATCATGGAGAGCTGGATTCTCCAGGCGGGGCATCCGCTGATCGATGTCGCACTGGAGGAGAGCGGCGGAGAGACGCGCCTGCGGGTCAGCCAGCGCCGCTTCTTCTCCGCTGCCAACGCGCCCGCCAGCGACCAGCTCTGGCAGGTGCCCATGCTGATCCGCTACGAGGACGAGGCGGGCGTCCACACCATGCGCTACCTGCTGACGGAGCGCGAGGCGAGCTTCCCCGTCGCCGTCACAGGCGCGCTGCGCTGGCTCTACGCCAACGCCGACGAGATTGGCTTCTATCGCCAGCGATTCGATGCGGCGCTGCTGGCGAAGCTGCGCGCCAACCTCGACCGGCTGAGCGTGGCCGAGCGCAAGGGCCTGCTGCGTGACCAGTGGGCGCTGGTCTCGAACGCCTCGCAATCCATTACGCCCTATCTGGATACGGTGGCTGCGCTCAGCGCCGACAACGACGACATCGTGGCCAACCAGCTCGTCAGCGAGCATCTCGCGCGCATCAAGGAGCTCCTGGAGTTCGCGGGGGCTGATGAGGCGACGATGGCGCGCTACCAGGCGTGGGTGGCGAAACTCTTTAGCGCGAAGATAGCCGCGCTGGGCTACGCGCCGCAGGCGGGCGAGCCAGTGGAAACCTCGCGGCTGCGCGCGGCGGCCCTGAGCGCGCTGGCCAACTATGCCCGCGACCCGGAGGCCATCGCCCAGGCCCGCGTCTGGCAGCAGCGTGAGGCGGAGAATCCGGCTGGGGTGGACCCCAACCTGGCGCCAGTGGCGGTCGCCGCAGCGGCGCGCGCGGGCGACAACGCGGACTACGAGCGTTTCCTGGCGATCTACCAGGCGCGCAAAGGCGGCGAGTTCACGCCCGATCAGATACAGCGCTACGCCACGTCGTTCGCGTTTTTCACACCCGACGCGCTGGTGGAGCGCACCTTCGGGTTGATGCGGGCGGGTGAGGAAACGTTCCCGTTCCAGTCGCAACTTCCGCTGATGGCGATCATGCTGGGCCAGCGCGCCACGCAGGCCGACGCATGGCAGTTCATCAAGTCGCGCTGGGACTTCATCCAGACACGCGCGCACTTCCTGGCGCCAATGCTGGTGGAGTTCTCCGGCGTGCTGCCCGCTGAGTTGCGCGCCGACATGGTGGCCTTCTGGGACGAGCAGCTCCACGGCGAGTACGCGGGCCCCTATGCCCGCGCGCTGGAGCAGATCGACCAGACCGCCGAGCTGCGCGCACGCACCAAGGCTGACCTGCTGGCCTACTTCGCGCAGTAGACAGCGCGGGAGGGCGCGGGTAAATCCGCGCCAGCCCCTACCCCTCTCTCGCTTGGGGGAGGAGGTTAGGGGCTGGCGTACTCACCTGTTATCCCCGGAACAACACCGCAATCGCCATCACCCGCCCCGCTCTTATGCGGCGTCGGGGGTGGGCGGCCGGCGCAGCGCGCGGTAGTTCGCGGGCGTGACGAGCGAGCGCCCGGTACGCGCCTCGATGTCGCGGCGGGTGGCGGAGCCAATCGCGCTGGCCTCCCAGGCGTCGCGCAGCAGCGCCTCCATGCC
>DASVWQ010000437.1:0-2310 GCA_036393135.1 Ktedonobacterales bacterium | reverse complement strand
AAGCGGGCGACGCTCGGCGCCTGACGCACGCGGTAGTGGACGGCGCGGCCATCGGCGGCCTGCGGATCAGGGGTGGTCCGCGCAATCTCCATCGAGGGCCAGAAGCTGTTCTCGCCGTCGGACATCAGCGCGTAGACATCGGGCAGCGGCGCGTCGATGTTCCACTCCGTCGTCCAGTCGAAGATGCGTGGCGCCCAGCCGCCGCCGAGGATGATCCCCGCGCCTACTCCCGCCGCCGCCGCGCCGAGCAGCGCCAGGCGCCGCTGTCCCACTATCGTTGGCATGCCTCGATACCTCCCACTCCACTCTTGGCGGCGTGGGCAGGAACGCTGCCGCTTAGTCGCCGCCACCACCGAGCAGCGCATCGATCTCCGTGAGACGGGCTTCCCGGTCCTCGCTCCAGAGGCGCCAGGGAACGCGATGGACGCGCCAGCCCGCCCGCTCCAGGATCGCCTGCCCGGCCACCGTGTCGAGCATTGCGTCCTCTGGATGCTGGGCGCGCCGCTGGGGGTCGCCGTCACAGGCGATGGCGAGGGCCTGAGCGCCGCGCTGCGCCACCACATCCACCGCGAAGCCCGCCACAGGATAGCCGATGTACGTCTCGTAGCCGCCGTGTCTCCGCAAGGCGTCGGCCAGATCACGCTCGAAATCGGTGCCACCCTCCTGGTGATCTTCGGGCCGGTCCGGCTCCAGGCAGTCTGCCGCGTAGGTCAGGTACTCGCGCAGCAGGTGCTCGGCGGGCAAGTGGCGCGGATCGAGTCCCGTGAAGATCACCTGGCGGCGACGCGCCCGTGTGACCGCGACGTTGAAAAGGTTCTCCTGGTTCATGAACGTCACGGTGCTGCGGTGCGAGTTGGGGTCGGCGCAGAAGCTGATGAGCATGATGTCGCGCTCATCGCCCTGGAAGGTGTGGGCCGTGCCGACGGCGATGTCGTGTTCCTGCACGATGCGCCCTTTCAGCTTGGTGGCGAGCTGGCGGTTGAGATAGTTCACCTGATCGCGGTAGGGCGAGAGGACGCCGATGGAGGCGCGCTCGCTGGGCGGCTTCTTGGCCTCGGCGGTGGCGATCTTGTTGATCTCCTTGATGATCGCCTCAGTCTCCTCGACGTTGTAGCCCTCTTTGCGCCGCGTGCCGTTGACCTTGCGCAATTCAACACTGCGCAGGCCCAGCGTATCGGGGCGACGAGTCATCACGCGCAGCGCCCCGCCATAGAACTGACGGTTGCTGAACTCGATGATCTGCGGCAGGCTGCGGTAATGCTCGTCCAGCAGCACGACATCATCCTGCGAGGGCAGCGCGCCGTTGATGACATCCAGCAGGCTATGTGTGCGGTAGTTCCACTGCGAGCGCTGGCTGGCGGAGAGGCCATGCTGCGAGGCGAGCGCGGCCTGGCGGTCCTCGCGCAGCCACGAGAGGTGGCGAAGCTGCTTCGGGTCGCCGCAGACGACGGCGTGGCGGGCGCGATAGAGCAGCGGCAGTGCGCTGGCCACGTCGCACTGCGAGGCCTCGTCGATCACTACGATGTCGAACATCTCACGCTGGAGTGGCAGGAGTTCGGCGGCGTGCGGATTCGTCACCGCCCAGATGGGAAACGCGCCCAGCAGCGCGGCGAAGTCCAGTTCACCGAAGATCTTGTCCTGCTCGGAGGTGCTGCGGGCCTCCAGCGCCGTCTTGAAGAGCGCCAGTGTGCGGCGGTTCAGGCGCAGGGCGTCGGCCAGCGCATCGCGGCGGCGGGCGGCCAGCAGCTCGCCCACCAGCGCGCCCCGGTCGGCGCGTAGCCGCGCGTGGCGGGTCAGCAGCGCATTGATGTCATCGCGCCGCGCCAGGTCGTCGGCGTAGTCGAGCAGGGCAGCGCGCAGCCGCTCGCGACCAGCCACCTGTTCCAGTTCGGCCAGCGCGTCCTCACGCATGCCAAGCTGCGCGGCGATCTCGCCCGCCCGCTGGTCGCGCTTGCGTCCCTGGAGCCAGCCGGTGAGCGGCGCGCGGCCTGATGAGAGGCGGCGTAGCTCGTCCTGCGCGGCCACCAGCGCGTCAGGGCCGATGCTCTGAGCGGCCGTCTCATCGTAGTCCGGGCTGGGCGCGGCGTCGAATGCGCGGCGGGCCTGCGTCCAGCGGGTCTCGGCGCGGAAAATGTGGGCGATCTCGATGTCGAGCGCGGCCAGCTCAGCGTCGGCGGCGCGCAGCCGCTCCTCCAGCATGTCGATCTCGCCGGGACGCGACTTGGCCGGCGCGCCCGTGCCATCGAAGAGATTGTCGAGGAACTGCTTCAGGTCGTCACGGTAGCGCCGGTCGCCGCCGCGCAGGATGAC
>DASVWQ010000436.1:0-8163 GCA_036393135.1 Ktedonobacterales bacterium | reverse complement strand
ACGGTTGCACACGAATCGAGGGGGTACTGCATCGCGCTCTTATGGGCCTGTCTGGCGCCAAGGAGCACAGGGATAGGGCAAGCCTATATAGTGAGCCGGCAGGCGGCGCGGTCCACTCCCACATGAGCGTATGGCGACGCGTGATGACGCTCCAGGTGACCTATCTCAGCACATGGACTTCTGTTGATTACACTTTACATAAAATATGTAAAGTTATATAATCTAACTATGAGTACACGCAAGAAGCGGGAGCCGCAGCTGCCACCGATGGCGCCGCTGACGGTGCGGTTTCCCGTCGACGACCTGGAGGCGATGCGGCGCCTGGCCAAGGATAACCATCGTTCGCTCAATGCGGAGATCGTCCACGCGGTTGCCGAATACATCCGCCAACAGGGCGCTGGACCTGATGGCGGGGAGCATGGGGAACAGGAAACATGATCAAGAATACATCCACGACCACCAGTAAGAGTCGCCGGAGCGGTAAACGCGGAAATGGCGAAGGCAGCGTCACGCAGCTCGCCGATGGGCGCTGGCAGGCGCGTGTCACGCTGGCAAGCGGTCAGCGCAAAGCCTATTACGGCAAGACACGTGCCGAAGCGGCGACAAAACTGCACGCGGCGCTCCGGGATCAGGATCGGGGGCTGCCGATCGTCGGCGAGAAGCAAACGCTCCAGGAGTACCTGACGCAGTGGCTAGAAATTGCCAAGCAGCGCCTGCGCCCTCGGTCGTACATCCGCTACGAAGAGGCGATCCGGCTGCACATCGTGCCGACCCTCGGTCGTATACCGCTTGCCAGACTCAGCGCGCAACACCTGCAACGACTCTATAGCGCCAAGTTGAACGAAGGCCAGGCGCCCGCAAGTGTGGCGCGGCTCCATGCGGTGATTCGCCGCGCGCTGAACGAGGCGATGCGCCTGGACCTGATCCCGCGCAATCCTGCCTCGCTGGTTACGGCGCCACGTCAACCGCGCACGGAGCAACACGCGCTGACACCAGAGCAGGTGCGAATACTGCTGGCCGCGTTTGAGGAGCATCCATTGCGGGCGTTCGTTACCTTGCTGATTATGACGGGCGCACGCCGGGGGGAGGCGCTAGCGCTCCATTGGGCGGATATCCATCTAGATGAAGGCTACGCGGATGTGAAGTACACGCTCGAGCACAACAGAGGTGGGAGCTACACATTTGCGCCGCCTAAGACCGAGCGCAGCCACCGACGTGTGCCACTCAACGCGCTGGCAATCGCGGCGCTCAGGCGCCATCACGCGCGGCAACTGGAACAGCGTCTGGCGGCAGGGGCAGCATGGCAGGACGAGGATCTTGTCTTCACCGACGCTACTGGGCATGCGCTGCGGGGCAATCACATTCTGCAGCGCCAGTTCGCCCCACTGCTCAAGCAGGCCGGATTGCCTAACATCCGCTTGCACGACCTACGGCACACCGCTGCGTCGCTGCTTGCGCAGCAGGGCGTGCACGTCACGGCGGTGTCGCGCTTGCTGGGCCATTCCTCCACCAGCATGACGCTCGATATCTACTCGCACGCCTTCCCCGACGCTGAGCGCGACGCGACAGCGACGCTCGATCGCCTGTTCGGCCCAACTGTGGCGCCGCAGGTCGGTGAGGGAGGTGCACGCGAATAGCGGGTGTCGTATTTGCATTCTCATAAACAGGCGTCGCGGGCACGTCTTGTCGGCAATGCATTCGACAAGTTGAAGCGATTCTCCAAAGAGTGGCGAGATATCCCGCGTTGGACCTTAAGACCACACCTCGCGGACGCGGTCTGCGACAACAGCCGCCTGCGCCCGGCCGGCCTGGGCCGCGAGCGCTCGGTGAGCAGGGTCGAGGACATTGGAGCCAATCGCCGCACGGGACGCCGCATCGGGGCTCACGATGATGGAGCGCACACCAGCGCCCAGCGCCGCCACCTGAGAGGCGGGTCGATCTGCGCGGCGCACGGCGGCTGTCGTGGGCGCGAGCACTACGACTCGGTCGCACCCCTTCGCAAGATCGACGTTGGCGACTGAGCGCACACCACCATCAATATAGCGCTGGCCATTGATGGTCACCGGCGGCCACACCAATGGCACTGCACAGCTCGCCGCGACCGCGTCGACCAGGGAGACACCACTCTCGCGGTCGAACACGACGGCGGCTCCCGTCTCCGCGTTCACCGCCGTAATGAGCAGCCGCTGCTGAGGCCAGTCAGTTGTGGGTACTCTGCGTGCGATCACGGCGCGTCGCTCGGCCTCAGAAACCGTCTTGACCCGCAGTGCGGCATGCCCGAGCCGTGTGCGAGCACGCTGCGGATCGCCAGGCCAGGCCATAGCGACCATGAACTGGACTAGCGCGGCGGCGCTCATGCGCGCGGCGATCTCGCCAGACACGGCAGCCACCTGGGCGGCATAGAGGGTGGCGAGGGAGGCGCCGCTCATCAGTTGTGCGGCGACGACGGATCCAGCGGAAGTGCCGACAAAGACATCAGCCATCGAGAGGTCAAGACCAGCCTCAGCGAGACCCAGCAACAGCCCTGTCTCCCAGGCGACCCCCGTGACCCCACCGCCGCCGAGCACCAACGCCCTTCCACCGCCTGACGCGCCTGACATTGCCGATGACATGCTGCGCCTTCTTCCTCTGTGTGCTCGTACTGCCTATTGCAGCTAATAAGCATGATGCCATTGGAGCCGCGCATCTCGTTGCGCTCACCAACGCTCACCAACGCTCAGCGGCAGCGTCGCTGCTTGATAGGGAGGATAGCATACCTGGTCGTCTGAGGCTATGGAAGTAGCGACGCCGGCGCGCTGCGTCAGCTGCGTGGGATCTGAATAGAACCGGCATGGTCTCTGTCCCCACAACGCGCGCTGCGACCCAGGCGAATTGGCATCAGAATTGGCATCAAATCACCGAAGCCCGTGCACATATGTGCCACAAAACCGCATGAAATAAGGCCTGGCATAATTGCCAGGCCTTATCGGTAGCGCATACGGGATTCGAACCCGTGATCTCTGCCTTGAGAGGGCAGCGTCCTGGGCCGCTAGACGAATGCGCCAGGTCGCGGCGTGTGTTCACACCCGCGAAGGGTATTTTACGCGATACGCAGCCCCGTCGTCAAGGTTGAGTTCGGCGGCTGCGCGGGTCGCCTCAGGGACGCTTGAAGCTGGCGGGGTCCACCGTGCGGTCGGCCAGGCGGGCATGGTCGGCGGGCGGGGCCGCCGCCACCTCGATCAGCTCGCGCCAGGTGTCCATCTGCGCGTCGTCGTTTACCATCAGCGCCGCGCGGATCGCGCCATCGCGGATGTAGACCGCCGTGAAGGCGTCGGTCGCTGGGTCGCCGCGCATGACCACCTCGGCGTCGGGTGAGGGATAGCCCAGCATGTTGATGGCGAGGTCGAACTGGTCGGAGAAGAAGTACGGCACATGCTGGTAATGCTTATCGCCGCCAGTCATGTTCACCGCCGCCGTCTGGCCGCTGGCGATGGCGTTATCCCAGTGCTCGAAGTGGTAGCGCCCCATCACCGGATCGACATACGCCGCCACATCGCCCGCCGCAAAGATGCCCGTCGCCGAGGCCCGCAGGTGGTCGTCCACCATCACGCCGTGGCGCGGATCCACATTCAGCCCGGCTTCGGCGGCCAGGTCGGTGTTCAGTTTCACACCGACCCCGACGATGGCGATCTCGGCGGGCAGCGTCACCGTCGCGCCTGCGACGCCGTTGACCGGAGCGATGCGCACGGCGGCCAGCCGTCCATCGGCCCCCGCCACGAACTCGGTCGGCGCATGGCCCAGGTGGAAGGTCGCGCCCCGGCGGGTGTATTGCGCCTGGAGGTAGTCGGAGAGGTCGGGCGTCAGCATTCCCGGCCAGACACGCTCCACCGGGTCCACGATGGCCACCTGGGCGTCGCGCGCGAGGGCGTTGCTCGCGCCCTCCAGCCCGATGAAGCCGGAGCCGATGACGACCACATGGCGTCCTGCGGCGGCGAGTTGCTCGCGGATGGCCATTGAGTCGTCGAGCGTGCGCAGCGTGTGGACACCGGGCAGATGGGCGCCAGGGATGGTGAGCATGTTCGGGCGGGCGCCCGTGGCGATGAGCGCCCGACTATAGAGCATCTCCGCGCCGTCGCTGAGGGTGGCGCGGCGGGCGTCGGGGTCGAGGCGCCTGACGGCCACGCCTGTCCGCAGGCCCACACGCTGCTCGTCATACCACGGCGGGAGCTGGGCGAAGACACCGCCCGCGCCGTAGGTCCCCTCCGAGCCGATGTCGCCGCGCAGATATTCCTTCGAGAGCGGCGGGCGATGGTAGGGTGGATGCTTCTCCGTCGCGACGATCAGGATAACGCCGTGCGGGTCGCGCTTGCGGATCTCTTCAGCGGCGGTGATCGCCGCGAGCCCGCCACCAATCAGCAGGTAGTCAACCGCGCTCTGGGCGCCCGCCGTCGTCATATGTCACTCCTTTTTGCTCGTCGCGCACGTCCTCTCGCCGCCGGGCGCGGCTACTGCGGTGGGTTGTCGTTCTCCTGGGCGGGCGGCAGCGCGGCTGGCTCTCCGGTATCCTTCTCGCGGAACGCCTTCTGGAACTCCCGGATGGTCTGGCCAGCGGCGGAGCCAATCTCCGGCAGTCGCTTGGCGCCGAAGAAGAGCAGCGCGAGCAGCAGCAGCGCGAGCAGATATTCTAGACGGAATGGCATCGGGCGTCTCCTTTCGGGAGAGTGGCGAAGCGCAGGGATGGCCTCACATCACCCTGGAGTATACGTCCCGCCCGCGCGCGACACAATGCCCACGCCATCTGGCGTTCACGTCGCCGCTCGCCGCTATCGCTCGCCTTCGCTGGCGGGCGCGGCGATGGCGGGCTGGCTCGCGCTCGCCACCGCCTCAGCGTAGACGCCGCGATACTCTGGCGGCAGCAGCGCGGCGATATGCGCCATGATCTCGTCGATGCCACGCTCCAGGTCGTCCTTGGTGTGTTTCGCGCCGCTCTTGCTGAGCAGGAAGGGCTTACCATAGCGCACGGTCACGGTTGGGCGGGCGAAGAGCATACGCCCGCCGCGCAGGACCTGCTGGCTGTTGCTGATGGCGACCGGCACGATGGGCGCGTTGGCGCGCAGGGCGATCAGCGCGACGCCTGGCAGCCCGCGAATCAGCGCGCCGCCCGTGCGATGCCCCTCCGGGAAGATGGCCACCAACTCGCCAGTGGTCAACAGATTGTTGGCGAGGCGCAGGCTCTCGCGGTCGCCCTCGCCGCGCCGGACCGGGAAATTGCCGGTCATGCCGATGACCCAGCCGATGAGCGGGGCGCGGAACAACTCGACCTTGGCCATATAGTGTGTCGTTCGCTTGATGGGATAGGCCAGCAGTGGGATGTCGATCCAGGCGACATGGTTGGAGGCCAGCATCGCGGCGCCGCTGGCTGGCACGTTCTCCAGCCCCTCCACGCGCAGCTTGAAGAGCAGTGGGAAGAGCAGGCTGGCCAGCGTGCGGATGATCTCGTAGAGCCAGGGGTGCGGCTGCCCTACCCAGCGGTTCTCGTGCGGCGCCTTCACCGCTGGCGCGACATAGGCTCCCTCGCGCGCGGCCCCCCGCCGCCGCTCGACGGGCGCGACCGTCGCTGTTTCCGTTGGCGTCGCATCCGGCGCTGGCGTCGCGGCGGGCGTCGCATCCGCCTCGATGGGCGCTGGCGTCGCGGCGGGCGTGCGCTGGGCCAGGCGCTCGGCCAGCAGCGCGCAGATTCGCTCGACCACCGCGTCCTGGTCGCCGTCGCGATTCTCGATGCTGATGGCGTCGGCGGCGATAGTCATGTTGGCGGCGTCCTTCGCGTCGCGCGCCTCGATGTCGGCGAGCACCTGCTCCTCGGCGGGCGCGCCATCGCCCAGCGCGGCGACGAGGTCGGCGTGGCGGCGGCGGGCGCGCTCGTGGGCGGGGGCGGTCAGCTCGATCTTGAGGGTGGCGTCTGGCAGCACGACGAGGCCGATGTCGCGCCCGACCATCACGACATCGTGCGCGTCGGCCATCGCCCGCATCCGCGCGATCAGGGCCGTCCGTACCGCCGAGATGCGCGCGACGCTGGAGACGGCGCCGGTGACGGCGAGGCTGTGCAGCTCGGGCGCGAGGTCGGTGGGGTCATCCCCGGCGAAGACGCTGTATTGCAGCCCGTCGGCGATGGGATGCGTGATGCGGATGGGCGCCGCCTCGTTCAGCGCCAGCAGGGCGGCCTCGTCATCCACCGCGACGCCACGCCGCAGCGCCAGCAGGGTTAGCGCGCGGTAGAAGGCGCCGCTATCGATGTAGAGATAGCCCAGGCGCCGCGCCACCAGCTCGCCGATGGTGCTCTTGCCCACGCCCGCCGCGCCGTCGATGGCGATCCGCGCCGAGCCGCCGCCCGCGTCACCCATAGCCTGCCGTTACCCTCCCGCGTCGCTGTCTTTGTCTGGTCTCTGGTGGTCTCCGCTGATCTCCAGTGGCGGCGCTCTGGCGCAATCGCACACCTGGCGTCAGTATAGCATGGCGCATACGTCTCTATAAGAGAGAGCGTGATGCTGGCGCCGCGCCTGCCGCTGGACCAATAGCGGGGAAGCGTTGACAGTCGCGGTGGATTCATCTATGCTGGCGGGGCGTGTCTCGTGAGAATCGCGTGAGCGCGCGATTGGGACAGGCTGGTTGGTGGCGCGCGACGAGAGTGGCGCGGGCGTCGATGGAGGGTGGATATCGCATGCGGGCAGGACCCCAGCGCAATCGGGCGCGCAAGGGAAGCGTTGTCGCGCTGCTAGGCGCGCTCACACTCGCGATGATCTCAGGCGCGCTGCTCGATGCGCAGTCGGCCAGCGCGGCGCCAGCGGGCTTCTACGGCGCGAGTCT
This sequence comes from Ktedonobacterales bacterium, assembly GCA_036393135.1. Taxonomy (GTDB): domain Bacteria; phylum Chloroflexota; class Ktedonobacteria; order Ktedonobacterales; family JADMIN01; genus JAKAIY01. The sequence continues at coordinate 1,320 of DASVWQ010000436.1, read as the reverse complement.
GCGCGGGCTGGTCGCCACCGACACGCCAGCCGCCACGGCCACCGACACGCCCGTCGCCACGGCCACCGATACACCCGCCGCGACGGCCACCGATACGCCCGCCGCCACGAATACGCCGACTCCGGCGCCTACCGCGACGCCGCGCCCGACGCCCACGACAACCGCTACCCACAAGGTGTATCTCAACATCACGGCAGCGCTGAACGCGACCCACCAACAGCGGTCGGGAAGCAATCTCTGCGGCGTCGCAACGATTACGCTGATCGCCAACTATCTCTATCCTTATTCCAATACGACGCAGCTTGGTGTCGCGGGCATGATCAACGCGACCTCCAGCACAAGCGAGTGGGGCGCGCCAACACCAGCATATGTCTCAGGGTTTGGCTGGAGGCCTGGCTTTACCGCCGACATCGCCTACGACTTCGGCACCGACCCACGCTCCATCGCCTATGGACTGACCGCCACGACGGGCTGGCAATACCATGCCAAGGTGGACACCGCAAGCGCCTGGGACGCGACCATTCACATCGTGGATGACATGATCAACACCCAGCAGCCAATCAGTGTCATCGTCGACCACGGGCTGCATTCGGTGGTGGTGTATGGAGTCAAGACCAGGTACTCGACCGACAATCCGGTCACGAATCCCAGCAGCATCACCGACATCTATGTCTGGGATCCCGCTGGTGGTGACATCACGACTGGTATCCAGTCGTCCCCGACCATGGAAGTTCCGATCAGCCTCTGGTTGTCTGGCGTCATTCCCTGGAGCGGCGAGACCTATTTCAAGTATCCCTACTCGTCCAACCCGTATGACGTGAACGGGACCTGGATTTCACTGGATCCCGACCCTATCGTCGGCCCCTATACCTATCTCGCGTCCAAGAAGAATCATCTGTGGAATGGTCACTGGGTCTGGCTCTCGGCCTCTGGTGGAGCGGGCCTGAACGCTGACTGGGAGTTGAACCAGTACGGCGCGCTGATCCGCGGACTGGATGGCAGCGGCTTCCCGGCGACGCCAGCGGGCTATGCGGGGCCATCTGTGCCGATGCCAAACGACCTTCCGCCGCCTCCGCCGCCAGTGCGGCATGTCTACATCGTGGCGTTGCCCAAGCCGCACCCGAAGCCTGTGCCCAAGCCGACGCCGACCCCAAGGCCCACAGCGACCGCGACGCCGCCGCGCTGGCGGTCATCGCCAACGCCTGACCTGCCCTGGCCGACCCAGCCGCCGGCCAGCGATCCGCCGCCAGCGCAGCGCGTCTGCCTGTCATCCTTCTGCTTGCCGGATGCGCAATCGTCCACCTGGCTGATGGCGCTGGC
>DASVWQ010000435.1:0-2147 GCA_036393135.1 Ktedonobacterales bacterium | reverse complement strand
TCATGCAGCAGACCGGTCACGCGCCACTTCGTCTCGTCCTCGCCGTACTTGCGGGCGTAGGCGGCCATCGCGTCGCTCACGGCGATCCCGTGGCGCACCAGGCTATCGTTCGAGTTGTGTTCGCGCAGCAGCGCCAGCGCCTCGTCGAAGTTCAGTTCCATGCGGCCTAGTCCTCTCTCTGGCTGGTGGCTGGTGTGTCTCGCCGGGGATGCTGGCTGGAGGACGCCGCCCGCGCCAGATCGTCATCCTGACGCCGTGGTCGCACACCAAGGCCCGCGCGTTCCGGCAGGATCAGCTTGCCGCGCTCCACGCGCACGCCCTCGAAAGGATCGTCGCTGACGAGTAGATTGCCATCCAGGTCGGCGTAGTCCACCAGGGGGGTGAGGTGCGCGGCGGCGGTGATGGCGAGCGAGCTCTCGATCATGCAGCCCAGCATGACCTTGAGATGATGCGCCCGCGCCGTGTGGATCATGCGCAGCGCATGATGGATGCCGCCGCACTTCATCAGCTTGATGTTGATGCCGTCCACCGCGCCGACCAGGCCGGGAATGTCGTCCTCGGTGACGCAGCTCTCGTCGGCGATGATGGGTAGCGCGACATGCTCGCGGACGAAGCGCAGGCCTTCGCGGTCGGCGGGATGCAGCGGCTGCTCCACGAACTCGATGTTGTACGGTTCCAGGTCGCGGATGACGCGGATCGCCTGCTTTGGGGTCCAGGCGGCGTTGGCGTCCACGCGCAGGGTTGCGTCGGTCGCCTCACGAATCGCGCGCACGGTCTCCAGGTCACGCGCGGTCCCCAATTTGATCTTGAGGACGGGATAGGTTTTGGCGGCCTGGGCGGCCTTACGCGCCATCGCGGCTGGCTCATCGATGCCGATGGTGAACGAGGTGAGCGGTGTGCGCTCCGGGTTCAGGCCCAGGAGTTGGTAGACTGGCGCGCCGAGCCGCTTGCCCAGCAGGTCGTAGAGCGCCATATCAACCGAGGCTTTGGCGGCGGCGTTGGCGTGCATGCGCCGATCCATCGCCGCCACGATGTCCTCGATATGCCCTGACTCGGCCTCGATCTGCTCGGCGAAGTCGGTCAGCGCGACGAGGACGGTCTCGCGCCGCTCGCCATAGAAGCTGGAGGGCGCGGCCTCACCGACGCCTTCCACCCCGTCAGCGTCGATGCGGGTCTGGACGTTGTAAGCGTGCGCCTGCGCGCCGCGCGAGATGCGAAAGGGTGTGGCGAGCGTCAGGTCGAGCGTGTGGGCCGTCAGTTCCATGCGTATCTTCTCCGCCAATGGGTTGTCGGGTCAGGCGTGGATGTCGCTGTGCGCCAGCAGCGCGTCGAGCAGCGCGCCCGCGCCATTGCGCACAGGATCGCTGGTAGGCAGGCCCGTTTCGCGCTGGGCCGCTTCGATGGCGGCGCGGGCGTCAGCGTCGCTCAGACCATAGGTATTGAGCGCGAGGGCCACGACGGGCGCGGGCTTGAGCCAGCCAGCGGCGGTCTCGTAGATCTCGCGCGTCTTCGCCAGCGAGGGCAGGGGCGTGTCCTCGTAGCCGTGAACGACTGTGCGCCCCGCCTGGTGGCACAGGACGAGCAGGTCGGGCGCCGCGCCATGCAGCAGGCCCAGCGTGACGGCGGAGTAAGCGGGATGGGTCAGCGAGCCTTGCCCTTCGACAAACACCCAGTCATAGCGGTTGGCGAAGTCGACGGTCATCGCCTCGACGCCGCCGGAGACGAAATCGCTGATGAAGCGGTCCACCGGAATGCCCTCGCCAGAGATCATAATGCCGGTCTGGCCGGTGGCGGCGAAGCCTGCCGAGAGGCCACGGCGCTGCGCCTCGCGCCACAGCTCGAAGGAGGCGGTCATCTTGCCAACATTGCAGTCGGTGCCACAGAAGTAGACAGTGTGGCTGCCGGGGCGGTGCGGCGTGTTCTCGCGGATGCGCTGGGCCAGTTCGGCGGGCGGGCGACGGACATCCCAGATGGTGGCGTTGTGCGCTTTAGCGACAGCGGCCAGCTCAGGATCGTCGCCGACGAAGAAGTGCAGCCCGCTGACGACAGTGAGACCATGCTCCAGGGCCAGCGCGATGCCGGGACGCCAGGCGTCGGGCAGCTTGCCGCCAATCGGCGCGATGCCGATGAGCAGTGTATCGGGCTGG
>DASVWQ010000434.1:0-5151 GCA_036393135.1 Ktedonobacterales bacterium | reverse complement strand
AATCACACTTCCTACAACGGAAGCAGTGGCGCGAAGTAACACAGTAGCCGGAGGCGGCGCTGGCCTGGCTGGGCGAGACGGCGATGCGCCTCGCGGCTGGACGCGCTCCGGTATAATGGCGGGGGGCGCGCGTCTGGCGGGCCGCCAGGATGCGATGCTGGAGGATGGGCGGATGGCGCGGACTGCGGAGCCTGCGGGGGCGCTGGAGTCAGTGGGCGCGGGCCAGCGAGGGCAGGCGCTCGCCCGCTGGATCAACTCACCCTGGGGACCGGCGACGCTGGCCTTCGTCGCCTATGGCGTCTTCGTTCTGGAGCGGCTGCGGCTCTTTCATGGCGATGTCTCGCGCTTCGTCGCGGCGGGCGACGTATTCTTCACGGCTGGTCCGGCGGCGCGGGTCGGGTTGACCGTCATCCACCACAATATCGGCTATGACGGCCAGTTCTACTATCTGCTCGCGCTCAATCCCTTCGGACCGCATCCCGCGCTGGCGGGCGCGATGTTTGACACGCCAGCCTATCGCGCCCAGCGCATTCTCTATCCCTTCCTGGTCTGGCTGCTGACGCTGGGGGGACACGCGCGCTTCGTGCCGCTGGCGATGCTGCTGGTGAACTTCGCGGCGGTTGTGGCGCTGGCGGCGCTGGCGGCGCTGGTCGCGCGACGGCTGGGCGCAGCGCCCTCGCTGGGTGTCATCGCCGTCTTCTATCCAGGGCTATTGCTGAGCCTGGGGCGCGACCTCAGCGAGCCGCTGGCGCTGGCCTGCGCGCTGGGCGGCGTGGCCTGCGCGCTGGACCGTCGCTGGCGCTGGGCGGCGCTGCTGCTGAGCCTGGCCGTGCTGGGACGCGAGACGACGGTGGTATTTGGACTGGCGTTGCTGGCGGCTGCCCTGCTGGCCCGCGTGACGCCGCTGCCGGTCGTTCGGCTGCCCGCGCTGCGGCTGGTCGCGCGCGAGGAGTGGCGCGGCGCTACGCTGGCGGGATTGGCGCCGCTGGTAGTGGGCGTCGCATGGCAGGTGGTTTTGCTGCTGCGCTGGGGGCAGATGGGCCTGTTCGCCGACGGGCCGAAGAATATTGGCGCACCCCTCGGCGGCATCCGTGAGGCGATGATCCGCTGGCCTTCGCTATCCTGGCCCGCCATCTATCTGTTCACGAACCAGGCGGAGGCGCTCTATCTGCTTGCGTTGGGCGCGCTGGTCGCCGTGGCGCTGGCGCGGCAGCGCAGCGGCGCATTCCTCGGGCTGGCCTGGGCGGCCTACCTGCTGATGGGCCTCTGCCTCTCGGCCATCGTCTGGATCGAGGACTGGGCCTTCATGCGCGCGATGATGGAGTATGGTGTGACGAGCCTGCTACTCCTGACGACGGCGCGCCCGACCCTGCGCCAGGTCGCCCTGCTCGCCACGATGGTCGTCTGGGGGTTGGTCTTTGTCACCCACGTTGGGACCTATTGACACTCACCCGACGCGCCATGCTGAAGCTGCTCCAGCGCACACCGCCCCATCGATGTGTGACGTGATGTAGAGCCTTGATGCGCCTGTCGAGACGCCAGTGTGACACGCCTGTGACACGGGTGTGTCATGCGCCCCCAGATGGAGCGGGAGCGTAGGGGAAAAGAGGCGATTGGTCATGTCTACCGCAAGTGACGACGTTGCCGAGGAGCGGCAAGCGTCAGATGATCCCCCGTTAACGGCGGAGGTGCTAATACGCTTGGTGGACGAACACCTAACCATCAGGGCCGAGCGCGAGCGGCGCATGTATTTGCCCACACGGATCGTTGGCGAGTGCCTTGGCGACCATCTGCGGCGGGGCGCGCGGCGCTGGACAGATCTGCCGGACGAGCCGCCGCTGGGCGAGGAGGGCGGCACGGCCTGGACTCCCGACAATCTGTGGCTGCGTGACGAGAGTGGCGAAGTCTCGACTGTCTGAGCGCGCAAGCGAACACCCTTCCCACAATGCCGGGAAAGGTGTTCGCTGTGTTCCCGCGTGAGGGCGCCCGCTGTTAGCGCGGGTTGTTCAGCACGGGCAGGTTGGAGACGCTCCAGCGGTTGTTGGCGCTCTTCACCCGGAATTGCACCATCGAGATAGCGTCGGTGGGGCAGCGCACGATGCAGAGGCCACAGCGGATGCACTTCTCCTCATCGATGATCATGTCCGCGCCGCCTTCCCAGCTTTCGCCGGCGATCTGGTGGAGCGGATCACCCTTGACCACGCGCGTCAGCCCCTGCATGCTGATGCAGTCGTAGGGGCAGATGTCCACGCAGCCACTGCACAGGATGCAAATGCTGGGGTCGATCATGATGTTGAGTTGGCACTGAAGGCAGCGCCGCGCCTGCGTGATGGCTTCCTCCGGGCTGTAGCCGGTCTCCGCCTCCGTCGTGATGCTGAAGCGCTTCTGCAGCGGCAGCGCGGGGATGACCTGATAGGGGATCGACTCGTAATCGTCCACCATGCCCCGGCGGAAGTCGGGCAGCTCGATCTCGACCGGCTGTTCGGCGGGGCCATCCTGATAGCCGAGGTATTGGTTGATGGTTCCGGCGGCGTCGCGCCCGTCGGCGATGGCCGAGATCAGGTTGCGCGAGCCTTCGGTGAAGTCGCCGCCAGCGAAGAGGCCGGGCTTGGTCGTCATCCAGGTGTCGCGGTCGATCAGCGGGATGCCCCAGCGATTGACCTCCAGCCCCAGCTCCTTGGCGGGAATCCAGGAGACATCGGCGTACTGGCCAAATGCGGAGATGACCTGATCGCACTCGATGATGTACTCGGAGCCGGGGACGGGCAGCGGGCGACGGCGGCCACCTGCGTCGGGGTCGCCAAGGCGGTTACGGACCATCTTCACGCCGCTGACACGCACGCCATCCTCGCTGAGGATTTCAACTGGCGAGCAGAGATACTGGAACTCGACATGCTCCAGCATTGCCTCGTCCACCTCGTATTCGTCGGAGGGCATCTCCTCCTTCGAACGGCGGTAGAGGACGTAGACCTTTTCGGCGCCGAAGCGGATGGACGAGCGGCAGCAGTCCATCGCGGTGAAGCCCGCGCCCAGGACGACGACACGCTTGCCGACATAGACCGGCTCGCCGAAGTTGACCTTTTCCAGGAAGGGCAGGCCCGCAATGACGCCGAAGAGGTCGGCGCCGGGGACGACTTTGTTGTCCGGCCCGGTTAGCGGGTTCGAGAGCATCGTGCCAGGGCCGAGGTAGACGGCGGCGTACTCGGTCAACAGGTCAGTGAGTTGCACGTCCTTGCCAACGGTGGTGTTGAGTCGCACGTCGACGCCCAGCGCGTCCAGATATTCGTCCACTTCTTCGTGCGTCACCTCGCGCGGCAGGCGCCAGACAGGGATGCCGCCGACCATCATGCCGCCGGGCGCGGGGTACATGTCGTAGACGACGACCTGATAGCCCATCTCGGCAAGCTCGCGCGCGCAGGCCACGCCCGCCGACCCGGCGCCGACGACAGCGATCTTCTCGGCCTTCGTGACCTTCGGGCGCTCCGGCAGGTGTCGGTATTCACGGTGGTCGTGTGAGGCGCGCTTCAGCCAGCAAATCGAAACAGGCTTGCCGTCCACCTTGTTGCGGCGGCAGACTGGCTCGCAGGGGCGGGCGCAGGTGCGGCCCAGCACGCCCGGCACGACATTCGAGCGGCGGTTGAGGACGTAGGCTTCATCGAAGCGGCCCTGTGAGATCAGCCCAATGTAGTTGGAGACATCGGTGCGCGCTGGGCATCCCACCTGGCAGGGGATGTTGGTCTTATACCAATCGGGATCAGCGATTTCACTCTGGTAGAGCAGGTCGAGATCCGCGTCCTGATCGATCATCTGTCTGGCCCTTTCGTGACGCTGGCGCACGCCGGGGCGTCGCGTGTCATGATCGCTATTCGCCCGATAAAGTATACATTAGTTGGCGCGAGGGCGCTACCGTAGGGCGGCGCGGCCTCCGGCCCGTAGGGCGCCCGCCGGATGGGCGGCGCTGGCGCGTGGGGTTTGCGTCACGAGCTGGCCCGGCCGCTACGCTCCGAGAGCCGCAAGGCTAGCATGCCCAGCAGCGCCGCCGCCGTCAGCGCCGCCAGCCCGGGTGGATAGCCGCCCGCGTGGTCGTAGAGCAGGCTCATGCCGAGCGGGCCGAGCGCCCGCGCCAGCATCGTGGCGAAGGCGACCACGCCGCTGATCTGCCCATAGTGCGCGGCGCCATAGACATCCGCGACGAGGGCGGCCCGCGCGGGTGTCACCGCGCCGAATCCAGCGCCGAAGAGCGCGACGAAGCCGACCACGCCGAGCAATCCCGGCGCGAGCAGCAGCGCCAGCAGCCCCAGCGCGTGCGTGAGGAAGATCACCGCGATCACGCGACTGCGGCGGAAGTGGTCGCCCAGCGGCGTGAAGATCAGACGTCCGGGCATCGCCATCAGCGCGAAGACGCCCGCCGCGCCGGTGGCGAAGGTCTGGCTGTAGCCGCGTCCCATCAGCAGCGGCACGAGATGGACGGTCAGCGCCGATGTGCTGAGGGTGATGAGGAAGAACGCAACGGTAATCCACCAGAAGGCGGCGGAGCGGAGCGCCTCGCCGCGCGTTGCGCCGGAGATGGCGGGCGCCACAGCCGAGCCGCTCGCGCCTGCGCGTGGACGCCCGGTCGCATGCCGGAGCGCCAGGGCATGCGCGGGGATGGTTCCCACAGCCAGGATAACCGCCAGCGTCACGAGCGCGCTGCGCCAGCCCTGCGCCCGCACGAGCGCTCCAGCTAGCGGGACGAAGATCACGCTGGCGAATCCGGCGATGACGGTGAGCGCTGTCAGCGCGCGACCACGCGCGGCCTGGAAGCGCCGCGCGATGACCCAGAACGCTGGCTCATATAGCACCGCCGCCATCACCACGCCCATCGCCGCCCAGAGCAGGTAGAAGAGCGCGAGGCTGTGGATACGCGACCACGCCAGTGTCAGCCCTACGGCGCAGCAAGAGCCGATGGTCATTAGCGCGCGAGGGCCGTGGCGGTCGAGCCAGTAGCCCACCAGCAGCCCCGTGAGGCCCGAGAACAGCAGCGCGAGCGAGAACGCGCCCGTCAGCGCCGTCCGCGACCAGCCCAACTCCGCCTCCATCGGCGTGATGAACACCGTGAAGGCGTAGTAGACCACGCCATACGAAATGGTCTCGGTGATTCCCAGCGTCACG
>DASVWQ010000433.1:0-4662 GCA_036393135.1 Ktedonobacterales bacterium | reverse complement strand
GTCGCCGACCTCATCAACGCCTGCGAGACGCTGGACATGGGCAAGCCCAACACCAGCGCCCACGCCCTGCGCCGCATCTGGGGTTCGCCCGACCACGCGCCGGAGGACAGCCTGCTGGTCGTCGCGCCAGATGGCCAACTGGTCGCGGCGCTCAATCGCTTCCCGGAAGGCGATCATCTGGTCGAGTTCGACGGCTACACGTCGCCAGCGGCGCGCGGGTTGGGCATCGGCTCGGCGCTGCTCGATCTGGTCGAGTCGGAGGCGCGCGCCCGCGCCGCGACGCTCTCCTCACCGCCCACCGTCCGCCTGAACACCACCGCCTGGGCCACCAACGAGAGCGCCTGCCGATTGCTGGAGGCGCACGGCTACAGTCTCGTCCGGCGCTGGGAGCGCATGCTGATCGAGCTGGATGCGCCACCGGAGCCGTCGAGTCTGCCAGCGGGCGTCACCATCCGCCAATTCGTCCCCGGCGAGGATGACCAGCGCCTCGCCGAGGCGATGGAGGAGGCGCTGGCCGACGAGTGGGGGCATATCTCGCTGACGTGGGAGCAGTGGCGCTACTACCACATTGAGAGCGTCGTGAACTTCGATCCCTCGCTCTACTTCGTCGCCGAGGCTGATGGCGAGATCATCGGCGGCGCGCTGTGTAGCTGGGAGCGCCCCGGCGAGCCGGAGGTCGGCCATGTGCGTTACCTCGCGGTGCGGCGGCCCTGGCGCGGGCGAGGCGTGGGGCTGGCGCTCATGCGCGCCATCTTCTCCGCCTTCTACGCGCGCGGCAAGCGTCAGGTCGGGCTGGGCGTGGACGCCGACAGCCCTACCCACGCCAACACCCTCTACCGCCGCGTGGGCATGCGCGTCATCAACGAGACGCGCATCTACGACAAGATCATCACGCCAGGCGCGCAAACGCGGCCTGTGTGAGCGAACGGGCGTTCACGACGTAGAACATCTGTGCTGGCAATACGCTGGCAAGCGGCCAGTGTGCGCGGCACGCAGGACGCGAATGAGTGGAGGCGCCCCGTGACGGACGAGACTCAGCGGCCAGATATGCGCGCGACGTTGGTCGCGCTGGTAGAGCGTGGCGAGGAGCAGGAGGCGGCCCTCCGCGCGGCGATCCCGCCAGAGGAGCGCGAGCGAACCGGCACGGCGGAACAGTGGGCGCCCAAGGAGGTCATCGCGCACCTGGGATTCTGGAAGCGCACGCAGGCCGAGCGTATCACGGCGGAGGCGGCGGGCGAGGCCCCGCGCGACCTCAGCGACTTCCAGACGGTCAACACCGAGTCGTGGCCCGACCACGCCCGCCTGACCTGGGATGAATCGGTGGCGCGGTCGCAGGATGGCGCGCAGGAGCTGATCGCGGCGATACGGGCGCTGCCGCCGGAGTGGCTGGCGGGCGACGAGGAGACCACCCGGACGCGCGTCTCCCGCCTGATCGACACGACCATCGGCAACTCGACTGGACATGTCGCCGTCCATGCGGGCGACCACTTCCTGAGCCATCACGATGTCGATGCGGCGCGGCGTGTCAACGAGGAGGCGCTGGCCAACATCCTCAGCCTGCGCCTGGGGCCATCAGTGGAGGCGTCCACGCGCTACAACGTCGGCTGCTTCTACGCGCTGAACGGCTACACCGATGAGGCGCTGGGCGAACTGCGCCAGGCCTTCGCGCTGCGCCCCGATCTGGCGGAGTGGGCGCGACAGGATACCGACCTGGATAGCCTGCGCGCGCATCCCGCGTTCCAGGCGCTGGTCCCGCCTGCCGGGGACGCATGAGCCTGCGCTTCACGCCGCTGACGGCGGAGGACGCCCGCGCTATCCTCGCCTGGCGCTATCCGCCGCCCTACGATGTCTACAACGCCCCCGACCCGCTGGATGGGACGCTGGGGGACACCCTGCGCGAGATGCTCGACCCGCTCAGCCCGCATTTCGCCGTGCGCGAGGAGGAGGGCGCCGCGCCCATCGCGTTCTTCGCGTATGGCAGCGTCTGCGAGGTGGAGGACGTAGCGCCGGGGCCGTACCTGCTTCGCCCCGACGGCTCGCTGAGCGTGGGGCTGGGGCTGCGCCCGGAGCTGACAGGGCAAGGTCGCGGGCTGGCGCTCGTAGAGGCCGGGCTGGCGTTCGCTCGCACGCACTACCAGCCGCGCCTCTTCCGGCTCTACGTCTTCGCGTGGAACGCCCGCGCCATCCGCGTCTACGAGCGAGCGGGGTTTGCGGCGGTCGGCGAGACGCGCATCCCAGCGCCAACAGGCGAGCGCGTGTTCATCGAGATGACGCGCCAGCCGTGACGCGGGCGGCGCTAGTGGCGGACGTAGGGCAGCACTTCACGGGCTATGAACGCCAGGAAGGACGCGGCGGCGGCAATCGTGGCGAGGTGAAAGACCTCGTGATAGCCGAAGACGCGCGGCCACGGATCGGGCCGATGGCTGGCATAGGCCAGCGCGCCGAGGGTATAGAGGGCGCCGCCGAGGGCCATCAGCAGCAGCGGGCCTATCCCGACCGCGCTGGCGATCTGCGGCAGGAAGCCGAGCGCGACCCAGCCCATCGCGATATAGAGGCCCGCCATCACCTGGCGCGGGATGCGCAGGGTGGGCGCCGCCGCCGCCATCCCCAGCGCCGCGAGCGTCCAGATGATAGCCAGCAGCGCCACACGCCCGCGGCCCTCCAGCAGGTTGAACGCGATGGGTGTGTAGGTGCCAGCGATCAGGATGAAGATATTGGCGTGGTCGATCCGCTGAAAGACCTTGCGCACCCGCGGCGTCCAGTTCCCCAGGTGGTAGAACGCGCTCCAGCCAAAGAGCAGGATTGAGCTGGCGCCGTAGATCACCAGCGAGACCTGCTTGGCGCGGTCATCGGCGCTGGCCACCGCCAGCAGGATCGTGCAGACGACGGCGGCCAGCGCGGCGGCGGCATGCAGATAGCCCCGCAACAGCGGCTTTGCGTGGGCGGGCGTCGGCGTCGCGGACAGCGACGTGGCCTGCGCGTTCGGCATGGGCTTCACCCTCCCCAGGTACATGATAAACGTGAGGTTCATCTCACATTTCAGTCTATCACCCCAATGCGCCGCACGACCAGTCCTGTGGCGCGCAGCGCGGGACACGAGAATAGGAGGTGAATGAGCGCACGAAAGTTTCAGCTCATCTTTGCGGCGCGCCCGCTCCTAGCCAGAATAGGCCCCTTGCCCGAAACCGTCCCCTTGCGTATCATACGCTGGCGGTGGACGTCCCGGCGGCGGCCACAGTCGTCACGCGGGAAGGGACACGACGCGCATGCCTACGGTCACGAGCCTCATCAACCTGAAGGGCGGCGTCGGCAAGACGACCCTTACCCTCTCGCTGGCGCATTTCCTCGCGCTGGAACACCAGAAGCGCGTTCTGGTGATCGACCTCGACCCACAGACCAACGCCACCGTCTGTCTGATCCCTGAAGACGACTGGAAGACTCGCGACGAGACCGGGCGCACGCTCTATCAGCTCTTTCTCGATCAGGTCAAAGGGGTGAAGCGGTTCAACGCCGACGAGGCCATCGTGCGCAATGTCTCGAACGTCAACGGCGGCGTCGAGGGGCTGGACCTGCTGCCCTCCAGCCTCCAGCTCATCAAGATTCAGGACCGCCTGACCCAGGTGACGGACTTCGAGAGCTACCAGCGCGGACCAATCTTCGCGCTGCGCGATGCGCTCTCCGATTTCCTGCCCTACTATGACCATGTGCTGATCGACTGCCCGCCCTCGCTGGGCATCGTGACGCTGAACGGGCTGGCAATCTCCGATTCCTACCTCATCCCGGTGGTGCCAGACATCCTCTCAGTGCTGGGCATCCCGCCGATCCTCGACCGTGTGTCGCACTTCGCGCAGTGCGTGCGGCGCAACGTTCGCGCGCTGGGCATCGTGATCTCGAAGATGCGCGCCAACACCCTGCTGCACAACGAGATGACCCGGCGGCTACGCGAGGATTTCGTGGAGCGGCGCTTCCCGATTGTCTTCGAGACGATCATCCCGGAGTCCACCCGCATCGCAGAGGCGGCGAATGTGATGGCGCCAATCAACACACTGGCGCAGAAGTATGGCGCGGGCGGCCCGTATGAGGAGCTGAGCGCGCTGACCCAGGAGTATCTGGCGCATGTCAGCTGATGACCGCGACGCCGCCAGCCAGGCCATCGAGGCCGCCCAGCGCGTGACCAGCGCGACCGTAAGCGCCTGGCTGCGGGCGCTGGCGCAGCGGGCCGAGGCTGATCCCACCTTCGCCGCGCAGCTCGCCGCCGCGCTGGCCGAGAGCGGACTGGCGGGCCAGCCACCGCGCGCAGGCAAGGGGCGCCGCGCATCCACCACATCCGCCGCCGCTCCTGAGGCGCCCGCGCCGCCCGACCCCTTCACCGCGTACCGCGCGCAGGGCGAGGCAGGGCTACGCGCGACGCTGGAGACGCTGGACCTCGCCACGCTGCGCGTCATCGTGCGGACGCACCGGCTGGACCCGGCGCGCATCTCCGCCCGCTGGACAGCCCGCGACCGGGTGATCCGGCTGATCGTGGAGCAGGTGCGGGCGCGAGCGAACCATGGACGCGCCTTCGAGCGGATCTAGCAGGCTGGCGGCGGCGCGCGATAAGCGCACGGCGCTGTGCGCCTTTTGGCTGTTATATTGTCACCCCCGCGCACGAGTGATACACTC
>DASVWQ010000432.1:0-2588 GCA_036393135.1 Ktedonobacterales bacterium | reverse complement strand
CGCCCGCCAGCCCTTGTCGTCCGCCCGCCAGCGAGAGGTCGTTGCAGGGGAAGCTCGCGGTCGCCAGCGTCACGCTCGGCACGGACTCGACCGCCAGCGCATGCACATCGCCCAGCGCGAAGGCGGCGCGCTCGTCCGCGTCATCGTCGGGCGCGAAGTGGGCGAGGTACATCGCGCGCTTGCGCTCGTCGATGTCGTTGGCGAAGATGACGCGCCAGCCCTGCCGCTCAAGCCCCAGCCGCATCAGGCCGATGCCGGCGAAGAACTCAGCGCAGGTCTTCTCTGGCAGGCGGGCGCGCAGCGCAGCTACACGAGCGGCTGGCTCCGAGGCGTCCGCGCCGCGCTGGCTTGCGAGCGTGTCGGCGATCAGGCTCACGCATCCCTCCATATCCGCTGTGATCTGGCTCTCCCACAGCCGCACAACCGTCCAGCCGTCGCGGAGCAGCGCGGCGCTCGCGGCGCAGTCGCGCGCCATGTTGCGGCGAATCTTGCGCAGCCAGTAGGCCCGCGCCGCCTCCGCTGACCCGGCGAACTGCTCCTCCAGCGCGACTTTGCCACGCCGCCGCCACTGGTTGCCGTGCCAGTAGTCGCCATCCACGAAGACGGCCAGCCGCGCGCCAGCGAACACGATGTCGGGCTTGCCAGGCAGCGCGGCGTCGGCTACGCCGTAGCGCAGGCCGCGCGCCCAGAGCGCCCGCCGCAGCCGCAGTTCGGGGGTGGTATCGCGGCCATGCACTCGCCGCATGATCGCCGAAATTTCCTCGGCGCCGCGTGGCGGGGCGTGGCGCTTTGTCGCCGCTGGCTCGCCCGTTGGCTCGCTCATCTCCGTCTCGCCCATCGCCTCCTGCTCGCGCGCGTCTGCCAGTCCACGCGGGCCAGCCACGCTCGCGCCTCCAGTCTATCATGCGCGGGAGACGGCGCCGATGGTCGCGCGACCTCTGGCGGGCTGCTCTACGCGGGCGGCGCGTCGTTGGCTCGCTGGCGGGCGCGCTCCTCGGCCTGGCGCAGGTAGTAGGCGGCGTTGATGAGGCCAATGTGGGTGAAGGCCTGGGGAAAGTTGCCCAGCAGCGCGCCGCTCGCGGGGTCCACTTCCTCAGAGAAGAGGCCGAGCGGGCTGGCGTAGGCCAGCAAGGTCTCGAAACGGCGGCGGGCCTCCTCAACCTCGCCGAGCAGCGCCAGATTGCAGACGTACCAGAAGGCACAGACGAGGAACGCGCCCTCGGTCCCCTTCAGGCCGTCGTCGGTCGTAGCGACGCCCGTGGCTGCGGCGTCGCCAGCCGGACGATAGCGATAGATCAGCGCCTCATCGCTCTGGAGAATGCGCCCGGTGGTGGCGATGGTCGAGCGCAGCCGCTCGTCGTCTGGCGGGAGATAGCCGACCAGCGCGATACGGAAGTTGGCGGCGTCCACGGCGCTCACGTCGTAGGCCTGAGTGAACGTCTGGAGCGACTCGCTGTAGCCGTGGACTTGCAGGTCGGCGCGGATGGCCTCGGCGGTGGCGCTCCACTGGGCGCGGCGCTGGCTCGTAGCGTGGCCCCGGGTCAACCGCAGCGCGCGGTCGAGGGCTACCCAGCACATCACTCGCGAGTAGACGAAGGCGCGTTCCGGCCCGCGCACTTCCCAGATACCGCGGTCGAGGTCCTGCCAGTGCGCCGCGACGTAATCGCCGATGACCGCCGACACGTTGCGGAGATCGCGGGGACTCTCGCTGGCGCGAGCGCCAACGCAATAGCCAAGCGCCTCGGCGTAGCGCAGCGCGGCGTCGGTCAGCTCGCCATAGATGTCCATCTGGCGTTGCGTGGCGGCGCCGTTGCCGATGCGCACGGGCTGCGAGCCGCGATAGCCCTCCAGGTGCGAGAGGTCGCGCTCGGTGGTGGCGTCAGCGTACTCGCCATGCACAGTATAGAGGACGCGGAACTGGTCGCCGTGACGCACATGCAGGTCATGGAGGAAGTGGAAGTAGTCGCGCGCCTCGCCGTGATAGCCGATGACGCCGAGCGCCTGGAGCGTGAATGATGAGTCGCGGAGCCAGGTGTAGCGATAGTCCCAGTTGCGCTCGCCGCCAATCGCTTCGGGAAGCGACGTGGTCGGAGCGGCGACGATGGCGCCGGTTGGCTCGAAGACGCAGAGTTTGAGCGCGAGGGCCGAGCGCAGCACCGCGCCGGCGTATGGTCCGTCGTAGTCGCAGGTGTCGGACCACGCCTGCCAGTAGTTCAGCGTCTCCGCCGCGTCGTCGTCGAGGTCGCGCTGCCAGAGGCGCTGGAGGATGGCCTCGGCCTCGCGCTCATCGCGCGCGAAGCTCAGCGCGACGCCGACCCGCTGCCCCGCGCGCAGGGGCCAGCGTATCTGGAGGCGTCCACCCAGCACGCTGATATCGGGTGTCGCGAGGTCGCCGCCATGCCCGGTCATTGGCTGGGCGGCGAAGACGAAATACCGGCCCTCGGCGGTCAGGATGGCGCAGACGGAGCGTGGCTGCTCCATGCGCAGGGTGATCTGGGCGGCGGCGCGCGCGTAGTCAGGGGTCAGCTTCAGCGCGATGTCGAGGCTCGTCTCGCCGCGCTCGCAGGCGACAATGCGGTCGATGCGGT
>DASVWQ010000431.1:0-7373 GCA_036393135.1 Ktedonobacterales bacterium | reverse complement strand
CGGGCTAGCCGCGTGTGGCGGGCGCCACTGTGCCGTGGGCCGGAGCAGGCTCGCCGCCGGGCTTGCGGGTGATGTAGAAGAAGTAGCCGCCCGCCACCAGCAGATAGAGCAGGTAGAGCGAGACTTGCAGCACGGTCGGCGACTGCGCGTAGCCGATGAAGGAGTGGAGCAGGTCGCCCAACATGCTATCCTCGGCCAGCAGGTGCGCTGTGCTCCAGAGGTGGGTCGTCCCGAACGTGACCCAGCCCAACGCTTGTAGGTTCTGCACCGCATCGGCCACCAGCCCCGCCGCGAAGATTAGCAGCAGGATGCCCATCCAGCGGAAGAAGACGCGGAAGTCGAGTCGATAGCCCAAGCGATAGATGGCCCACGAGAGCGCGATGGCCGCCAGCAGTCCCAGCGCCGCGCCTGTCAGCCACAGTACGCCGCTCGTCTCGAAGGCGAAAGCCAGCGCGAAGACGGACGCCTCCAGTCCCTCGCGCCCGACCATCGTGAAGGCCAGCAGCCCCAGCGCGAAACCTGAGCTATTGACCGAGGCCCGCGTCATGATCTCTTTCTTCAGCGTGCGGCTGTGGCGCTGCATCCAGAACGTCATCGAGGTGAGGATGGCGACGGCGACAATATACGTACCCGTCTCGAAAATCGTCTGGAAGGTCGTATCGTTGTACTCGCGCACGGTCGCGTAGATAATCACACCACCAATCAGCGAGGCGGCGGCGGCCAGTCCCACGCCAATCCACACCGCGCGAACCTGGCGCGTCTCGCCGAGTTGTCGCAGCGCCGCCAACATCAGGCTGACGATCAGACTGGCCTCCAACCCCTCGCGCAGGAGAAGGATAAATGCTGGTAGCATGATGTGTCACTTTCTTCTCGTGGCGACCATCCTGGTCATCGCACGCGCGCCGCCCGTGTTCGCGCTCCACCGCCGACGTGGCCTGGCGCCACACGCTATATCTGAGTTGCCCACTCGGATATTAGCATGGCCTAATACGGGCCGTCAACCTGACAATCTCACTCACAGCCAGCGCATCCACTCATCGGCGCATCAGGCGAATACCCTACCGGACATCAGCGCCGCACAATCGCGCAGATTACGCCCACCGCGCGCTACAATGAAACCAACAGGCGACCCACTGAGACGCTATTTGGATCATGTTCTCGCGTCATATCGCACCGCTCATTCGCGCGCTCAGCGCCGACAGGAGAAAGTAGCATGCCGCGCGTCACACCCGATCAGATTCGCCAGATGAAGGCCAAAGGCGAGCGCATCGCCATGCTGACCGCCTACGACTATCCCACCGCCTCGATCCTCGACAGCGTGGGCGTGCCGATGCTGCTGGTCGGCGACACGCTCGGCATGGTCGTGCTGGGCAACGACAGCACACTGCCCGTCACTGTCGACGACATCATCCGCCACGCCCAGGCTGTCACACGCGGCGCGAAGCGGGCGCTGGTCGTCGCCGATATGCCGTTTGGCTCGTTTCAGGTCAGCCCCGAAGACACCATGCGCAACGCCGCGCGGATCATGAAAGAGGCGGGCGTTCAGGCGGTCAAGCTGGAGGGTGGCGTCCGCGTCGCGGCCAGCGTCCGCGCGCTGGTCGAGGCGGGCATCCCGGTGATGGGGCATGTTGGCCTGACCCCACAGTCGGTGAATGTTTTCGGCGGCTTCAAGGTGCAGGGCAAGACGGAGGCCACCGCCCGCGCGCTGCTGGCGGATGTCGCGGCGCTGGAGGCGGCGGGCGTCTTCGCCATCGTGCTGGAGTTGGTCCCCACCGAGTTGGCGCGGCTCGTCACCGAGCGGACCAGCGCGCCGACCATTGGCATCGGCTCCGGCGTCCACTGCGACGGCGAGGTCCAGGTGATCCACGACATCATGGGCCTCTTCCCTGACTTCACTCCGCGCCACACGAAGCGCTTCGCCGACCTGGGCGCCGCGATGCGCGCGGGCGTCGAGGCGTATGTCCGCGAGGTGCGCGACCGCTCGTTCCCCACCGAGGCCCAGAGCGCCCCGATGGACGCGCGGCTGATCGAGCGGCTGCGCGCCGAGACGCCGCCTGCCGATGAGAGCGGCGAAGGCTAACGGGCGTATAACTGAGAGACGGGGAATAGCCGCTCAGGGCGCCCTGGACAACATTTCTTGGCTTCCTGCGTTACATTTGTAGACGTGGGCGGGGGGTGTGCGGCCTTCTCAGCGGCCCACGCCCCAGTGACAGCCCGCCGGGTCCACCGACGCGCGCCAGTGGGTGGCGACCAGGAACAGGCTACCGGTGTATCAAAGGGGACTGGTGTTGACGTCGCTCGTAGGGCAATGGCTGGGCGAATACCAGGTCGAGACAGAGCTGGGCCGTGGCACGATGGGTGTGGTCTATCGCGCCCGGCATCAGCCGACCGGCAAGCAGTTCGCCATCAAGGTGCTGATCGACGCCCTCAGCGCCGACCTCACCTTCGTCACACGCTTTCGGCGCGAGGCGGCCATCGTCGCCCAGCTCAACCATCCCAACATCGTCCGCGTCTACGAATCCGCCAAGCAGGACAAGCACATCTACTACGTCATGGAGTACTTCCAGGGCGTGACGGCGGGGCACATGCTGCGCGAACGCAAGCGCCTGCCTTCTGGCGAGGTGATCGAGATCGTGGCCCAGGCGGCGGATGCGCTGGCTTACGCGCACGAGGTCGGACGGCTGGTTCACCGCGACGTGAAGCCCGAAAACATGCTGGTGGACCGCTGGCGGCGGGTGAAGCTGCTCGACTTCGGCCTGGCGCGCATCGAGGGGATGGATGCGATCACGCGGGCTGGCACGGTCGTCGGCAGCCTCTACTATGTCTCGCCGGAGCAATTGCTGGGGCGCAAACTGGATGGGCGCTCCGATGTTTACGCGCTGGGCGTGAGCATGTATGAGATGCTGACCGGCCAACGCCCCTATCGCGGCCAGACGCTGACCGAGATGAGCGACGCCATCCTCTACGGTACGGCGATCCCGCCGCGCCAGATCGAGCCGAGTGTCCCGCCGGAACTGGAGCGCATGGTGGCGAAGGCGATGGCCCGCGACCTCAGCCAACGCTACGCCTCCGCCGACGACCTGCGCGCCGACCTGCGCTCCCTCCAGACAGGCGCCACCGCGCCAGCGCCTGAGGCCAGCGCCGAGCCAGCGCCACCGCGCGCCGCGCCCTTCGCCCCGCCTGCCCAGCGCCCGGCGGCCGCCGAGACGCCACCAGCTACGCCGCAGGCCGCTCCGCAGGCCGCTCCGCGCACCCTGCGCTCCAGTTTCCGCCCGGCCAGCCTGGAGCCAGCCTCCTTCGATGGCCAGCGCGACCCACGCCAGTCAGGCGGCTAGCGCCGCGCGCGCGGCGCTGGCGCTCGCGCCGCGACGGGCGTATAGTCGGAGGAAGCGCGCATCCGGCGTCGCCGGCCAGCCATCGCCCGCAAAGGAGCGCCGTGTATGGACGATCCCAACCCACCCGTCGCGCCAGGGCCAGGCGATCCCGCCAGCCAGCGCCCACCGCGCCGGAGATTGCCGGATGGCGTGCGGCTCATCATCGGCAGCGTCGTCTTCCTCGTCATCGCGGTGAGCTTCACCTATGGCTTGCTGCTGGCCAGCGCGCAGTTTGGCTGGAATCTCGACCGCCCGATCTTTGGCCCACAGACTGCCCCGCTCAACTGGCTCGGCCTCATCAACGTGGTCATGCTGGTCGCGCTCTGGCTGATCCTTCAGCGCCTCGGCGTCCTCCCGCGCGGCGGCTTGCCTCCGCCAGATCGCTCTTCGCGCTGGCGGGATCGCCAGTAGGGGCGTATACTCAATTGAGCGTGACGCGCCGCGTGGGAGGCGTTGTCCGCGAGCGCAGCAGGAGCGCCGAGCATGGCTGATACTAGCCCAAGGGGGCCTGGATCTCCCGTTGGAACACCCGACCCATCCACGCCAGACGCTGGCTCGCGGCGCAGACGGCAGTCATCCACCGCGCGCTTCATAGCCGGTTGCGTCCTCTTTGTGGTCGGAGCTGAAGCGCTGACGTTCGGCTGGCAGTACGTCAACGTGCGGTTCCAACTCCACTTCGAGCAGCCAGTCATTGGCTCGCAGGTGGGCTGGTTGACCTGGTACTTCCTCATCAACGCCACAAGCATCGTCGCGCTCTGGATCGGACTCCAACTGCTGGGGTTCTTCCCACGCGACACCTGGGCGCCGCGCGCCGGGACGCCGACCGCGAGCGACGCCGCGACGACCACACA
This sequence comes from Ktedonobacterales bacterium, assembly GCA_036393135.1. Classification (GTDB taxonomy): domain Bacteria; phylum Chloroflexota; class Ktedonobacteria; order Ktedonobacterales; family JADMIN01; genus JAKAIY01. The sequence goes on along the minus strand of DASVWQ010000431.1, from coordinate 3,148 downwards.
AGCGCAAGCGCACGACAGCGACAACCTATTCACCTTCAGGAGCGACGAGCATGGCTGATACGAGATCTGGCGCGCCTACACCCCCCGATGGGACGTCTGGCCCTGGCCTGGGTCAGCGCCTGGCAGGCTTCTTCCGCCCGGCCACAACAGGCGCAGGCGCGCGACGCAGGCCGCAATCAGCCACCTCGCGCTTCATCACTGGCTCCGTGACCTTCGTGCTGGTCGCCGAACTGCTGACGTTTGGCTTGCAATACCTCAATGTCCAGTTCAAGCTCAACCTCGAACAGCCTATCGCGGGGCCTCAAATTTCGTGGTTCACCTGGTTCTTCCTCATCAACGTCGTCACCATCATCGCGCTCTGGATCATCCTCCAGCGGCTCGGCCTCTTCCCGCGTGACATGTGGGGACCGCGCAATGGGACATCCGCACGCGGTGGGAGCGGCTCAGCCAGCGGTGGCAAGTCTGGCGGCGCCAGCGGTGGCGCCCCGCCCGCCAACCAGATTCCCGGCATCGGCAAGATACGCACGCGGGCCGAGCGCCGCTACACCGCGACGGTAGAAGCCGCGAAGACCACCACCATCAAGAAGCGCCGCTTTGGCCGGACGACCACCAGCAGCGGCGCCACGACTACCAGCGCCAGGACTCCGGCCAAGGCTCCGGTGGCGACCGTCCCCAACACCGAGCACGATGGCTCCTACGAGCGGGTGCGCGCCGCCCAGCGACTGCGCAAGCGCCGCGCCGCTCGCTAGCGGCGGGCCACTAGAGGGGAGATGCCATGATCGAGCGACTGCGCATCGGCGTCCATGTGAAAAGCAGCGACGGCAAGCAGGTCGGTGAGTTGAGCCGCATCGTCGTGACGAGCGGCGAACCGACCGTGACGCATCTGGTCGTGGATCCCGGCGCCAGCCTCGGCGACCTGCTAGAGCCGGGCAGCCTGGACAAGCCACGCGAGCGCCTCGTCCCCGTCGCTCTGGCTGGCGCGGTCGAGGAGGATGAGATCACGCTGGCCTGCGACGCCGTGACCTTCGCCGCGCTGCCGCTCTTCGAGCGCCACGAATATGTGGATGCGCCAGTCAGCCCCACTGGCTCGCGCTTCCGCCTGGGCGAGCTGGTCAACTACCTCGCCTCGGCTTTCGGGCTGGGCGCCGCGCCCTACCTCCCCGATACTGAAGGCATCGCCTTCAACGTCCCTGCCGACGCTAGCGTCATCCCTGACAACGCCCCCGTCTGGCGCGCCAAGCCGCACGAGGAGATCGGCGTGGTAGAGCGCACACTGGCCGACGGCGCGACCCAGCGCGTCACGGGCATCGTCATTCGCCGGACCATCGGCGATGACCAGCTCGTTGTCGTCCCCATCGCCGCCATCGCCAACTTCGAGGATGGTGTGGCCCACGTCAACCTGACCGACGAGGAATTGGACCACCTCACTCCCTACATCCCACAAGAGGACGACTCCCAGGGCTGAGTGAGCCTGATTCGCCCACCGCTGCGCCGACTCGCGCCGCCCTTCGTTGTACATAACGACACACGAGGGCGTCCAGCGGAAGAACGGAGCCAGGAGGCGCGGCGATATGGCGAGGAGACATGGGCGGCGCGCGGGCGGCGCGCGGAGCGGCGAGACGGCGGAGACGAAGGCGCGGGCGCTGACCCGCCGCGAGTTCGTCGCGACGGCGGCGGCGACGCTGGTCGTCGCGGGCTGCGCGCCCTTCTCGGCGAAAGCCGGCAGCCCCACACTGACCCACGCCGCCACAGCGACCACCTTCGCCAGCGCCGAGCCAGCCGCCGTCACTGCTGACGCCACCATCCCCGCGGGCCTGGGCGCAACAGTCGCGCCGACCCTCAGCGGACACGGCGGCATCCCGGTCGCATATTGGCTCCAGTCGCCCATCCCGCCCGCCGAGTTCATGCTGACCTTCGGCGCGGCGCCCAAGGGCTACAGCGCCAACGCCATCGTCGCGCAGAGCGTCTGGGCGCTGGCCAGCCATCTGCGTGTCCCCGTCGAAGACCTGACCCACGCCCAGACCGTCAGCCTGCTCAGCGGCGCGACGACCAACTGGGCCAGCGTTGGCGCGCCCTACAGCCTACCCGTCCACATCCTCTGGCTGGCCGGGCTGCCCGCTCCCAAAGGGGTGAAGCTGCCCGCGAACGCGCGCCACTATTCGACCTACACCGCGCTGCTGGCCGCCCTGCGCGCTACCCCTGGAGCCCTCACCGCCCTGCCAACCGAGGCGCTGGACTGGTCGCTGCACCATCTCGGCGTGGATGGCGTCTTCCCGGCGCAGGGACGGGGCGACGCGGCGAAGGGCGGCCTGGGGACGCTGGGGCTGCGCCTCTGCGCCGCCGACGCGCTGGCCCACGCGGGCTGCGATCCGGCCAAGGTCGGCGTGAAAGCAGGGGACGCGCTGGCAGGCGCCAACCCCACGATCAATATGGTCGCCGTCGGGGACATCATGCTGGGGCGCGGCGTGCTGAACCAGATGCTCGCCCGCCATGACTTCAGCTTTCCCTATCGCGCGATCAAGGATGAGCTGGCGCAGGGCGATCTACGGGTCGCCAATCTGGAGTGCATGGTGACGGATATGGTCGCGCCGCCCTCCGATCCTTCGACCTTCACCTTCATCTGCCCCTCGAAGGGGCTGGATGGCCTGACCTACGCGGGCTTCGACATCGTGACGCTGGCCAACAACCATGCCAACGGCGAGGGGCAGGCGGTCTTCGCCAACCAGCGCGCCCTGCTGACCAAGCGCGGCATCCTGCACTGCGGTGGCGGCGAGAATCTGGCCGAGGCCACCGCCCCCGCCATCAAGGAGGTGAAGGGGACGCGCATCGCCATCCTGAGCTACGACAACATCATGCCGCAGGGGCCGTTCGCCACGAAGACGAGCTGGGGCCTCGCGCCCATCGACACGACCCGCCTGCCCCACGATCTGGCCGCCGCCCGCCAGCGCGCCGATCTGGTCATCCCCTACTTTCACTGGGGCATCGAGTACACCAAGGACCCCACCAGCTACCAGCAGGGCGTCGCGCGGGCGGCGATTGACGCGGGGGCCGATATGGTGCTGGGCAACCATCCCCACTGGACCCAGGCTATTGAGAACTATAAGGGCAAGCTCATCATCTACTCGATGGGCAACTTCGTCTTCGACCA
>DASVWQ010000430.1:0-2329 GCA_036393135.1 Ktedonobacterales bacterium | reverse complement strand
CCGCGATTGGCCCCATCCGCAGCGTGCTCGACATCGCCTGCGGGCTGAATCCGCTGGCGCTGAACTGGGCGCCGCTGGCCGAGGACGCTGAGTACTATGCCTACGACATCTACTCCGACATGATGGCCTTCCTCGGCGGCTACTTCGCGCTGGAGGCGGGCGGTGGGCGTCCCGGTCTGCGCGGCCACGCCGAACAGCGCGATGTGATCGCCGCGCCGCCCGACCAGCGCGCCGACCTCGCGCTCCTCCTGAAGGCCATCCCCTGCCTGGAACAGGTGGAGAAGACGGCGGGCGAGCGGCTGCTGCGCGCCATCCGCGCCGACCACCTGCTGATCTCGTTCTCTGTCCACAGCCTGGGCGGGCGGAGCAAGGGCATGGTCGCGACCTACGAGGCGCGCTTCCACGAACTGATGCTGCGGACTGGCATCGGCGTGGGCGCCACGATCAGGCGCTTCGAGTTCGCGACCGAGCTGGCGTTCCTCGTCTCGCGCTGAGTGGCCCAAAAGTAGCGCCCATTCGTCCCAGGATCAGAAAAAACCGCTTGCGCGCTGGAAAGCCCCTATGGTATACTCTTTTGGCGCGTGGCGCTGAGGGCGCATTTGTGTGTCTCCACCGGCCCCTATCCGCCAACGACGTGAGAGATTACCTTACGAGACAGGGCCGGAGAAATTCACGTGAAGAAGCTGAAGCTCAAGACACATAAGGCCACCGCCAAGCGCGCCTACGCGACGGGCGGCGGCAAGTTCATGCACCTCAAGTCCGCGCGCACCAAGTACCGCCGCAAGAAGGACCCATCGCGCAATCGCTCCCTGAGCAAGCCTTCGGCGATGGCGAATGGCGATGCGCAGAAGATGAAGCGTCTGCTCCCGTACAGCTAGCGACGCCGTGAGGAACCCCGGTTCCCGCAGCGTATCGCCGGGGGTGGAGAGCTACCATGCCACGAGTCAAGCGGGGCGTTACCGCCCACAAAAAGCATAAGAAGATCCTGCATCGCACCGAGGGCCACTGGGGCGCCCGTCACCGCCTGATCAAGACGGCGCGCGAGTCGATGATAAAGGCGCTCGCCTACTCATATCGCGACCGTCGCAACAAGAAGCGCGACTTCCGCGCGCTCTGGATCACGCGCATCAACGCCGCCTCGCGCCTCTATGGGATGCCCTATCGTGACCTGATCCACGGCCTCAACCTGGCCGGGGTCAAGGTGGACCGCAAGATCATGGCTGACCTCGCCGTCACCGATCTGAAGGCGTTTGGCGCGCTGGTAAGCTCCGCGCGCGCCGCCCTCGACAAGAAGGCGACCGCCTAGGTCCAGGCTCCCACACGAGCCAGCTACCCGAAGCGCCGCGCGGATGCCCGTCATCCAGCGCGGCGCCTTTGTTTCGCCAGCGTTGTCAGTCTGCCAGCGGCCCGGTGTAGCCCACAGTGTCGAGAGCGAGCGTCCCACATGGCGATGATTACCAGCCCCACCAACCAGCATATCGCGTTGCTGCGCTCGCTCCACACGCCGAAGGGGCGCGCGGCGGAGGGTCTCTTCCTGATCGAGGGGCCGCACACCCTCACCGCCGCGCTCGACGCCCAGGTGACGCCGCGCCTGCTGATCTACGACCCGGCGACGGTGGAGCGCACAGTGGAAGGACGCCGCCTGCTGGAGCGTGTGGCTGACGCGCGGTCCGCTGGCTGCGAGGTCTACGAGGCGACCGCCAGCGCCATCGAGCGGGCCTGCGACACCCGCACGCCACAGGGCATCGTTGGCGCCGCCGCGCTGGAGGATGTCGCCGCCGAGCGCACACGCGCCCGCCGCCGGGGCCGCGCCCGCCCCGTGCTGCTGGCCCTCGACGCGCTGGCTGACCCTGGCAACATGGGGACCATCCTGCGCTCGGCGCTGGCCGCCGATGCCGACGAGGCGCTGCTCGGCCCCGCCTGCGCCGACCCCTACGCGCCGAAGGTGGTGCGGGCGGGCGCGGGCGCACACTTTCGCCTGCCCATCCGCGCTGGGCTGACGTGGGACGAGATCGCGCAGCGCTTCAGTGGCGCGCCCGCCGTCCACGAGGTCCTCGTCGCGGAGGCCAGCGGCCAGACGCCTTATGATGAGGTGGACCTGGCGCGGCGGGTGGGCCTCATCATCGGTAACGAGGCCCACGGCGTCTCGCGCGAGGCGGCGCGGCTGGCGACCACCCGCGTCTCCATCCCGATGTGGAACAAGGTCGAGTCGCTCAATGCGGGCATCGCCGCCAGCGTGATCCTCTTTGAGGCGGCGCGCCAGCGACGCGCCAGCAGCCGGGGCAGCGCGCGCCACCCCGTTGCTGACGACACCACCGATTCCTCCATT
>DASVWQ010000429.1:0-3987 GCA_036393135.1 Ktedonobacterales bacterium | reverse complement strand
CTGGCCGCCAGCGCCGCCTGGACAGTCGTGGACGCCGGGCAGGCGCGCATTCCAGCCTTCCCGACGGGGGCGCTGACCAGCCTCGATCAGACCTGTCTGACGCCGCGCCCGCAGTGGGCCGACGCGACGAGTGGCGGCGCGACGGCGCGCTGCGACTGGCAGGCGCTCGTGCCGGTAGATGGCGCGCTGCTGCTGAGCGTGGCGAACAATCCCGCCAACGCGCCCTACGCCATCACTGGCGCGTGGCTCTGGAGCTACGTTGATGGGCTGCTGGCCAATCGCGCGGGCGCGCTCGACACTCCCGCCGCGCTGACCTGGAGCGCCGAGAGCGGGCCGCTGCCCAATCCGGCGGCGGGCGCGGGCGGGCCGGGCGCGCAGACGACTGGGGCGATCAACCTGAACAGTGGCGCCGACCCCTACCTGACGCTGGACCCCACGGTCGGCTGCGCGGCGGATCCCGGCGGGCGGGCGACTGGCGGCGTGGGGGTGAACCAGTTCGTCGGGCTGGTCAGCGATCAGGCGGGTGACGTGGCCGCGCTGCATATAGAGATGCGCTACAGCCCGCTCTATCTCTATCCGAGGTAGCGGCGCGCGTGGCTGCGAGCATGGCTGCGAGCATGGCTGTGAGCGTGGCTGGGTGAAGGAGGGAGTGAGCGATGACGAGACGGGAACCAACGGCGGGCGGCGATGCGCGGCGCGGGCGCGGCAAGCCTCACGCGGGCGGGCATGGCAAGCGCAAGGGACGCCAGACGCGGCGCGCTAAACGGCACGCCACCCACGCGACCCATGCGGCGACGGAGACCCGCGCGGTGGGTGAGCGTCCGGCGGCGGGCAGCGTCTGGCGGGCGGGAGCGGGAGCCAGCGTCGGAGTGACGCCGCTGCTCGCGCTCGACCCGGCGCCATCTGCGGCGGGAGCGGCGCTGCTGACGCTGGCGGGAGCCGAGCATGCGACGCTGCGGGGCGCGCTCCAGGCGTGGGACGCCGCGCGCGACGAGGCGGCGAACCGCGTGTGGCGGCGTCCCGGCGGCCTACGGCGACTGGCGGGCCTGTAGGCGCCGCGCGCGGTGGACTGTGGGATGGGGAGGAATCGGGGATGTTGCGGAGTGGGCTGGCGCTCTATGCGTACACGCCGCCGATAGCGACGTATCCGCTGATCGTGGGCGAATATGGCGCGCAGGTGGAGGCGCTGGAATACACGACCGTCGCGCCAGGCGGCTTTGGCGATCTGACCTGCGCGCTGAAGCTGGCCGACGCGCGGCTGCCACGGCCTGAACTGGGGCTGTTCGCGCGGGTCTGCCTGCGTGATGGGCCATTCACCGCCTTCGCGGGCGAGTGGGCCGATCCCGCGCTGGTGATGGACGAGGCGGGCGGCGAATACCTGACGCTGACGGCGCTGGGGGCGGGCGCCTGCCTGCGTGATGATCCCGACGACGCGGCCTATCCCACGCCGACGACGGCCCAGGCGATTATCGCGGCGGAGTTCGCCCGCCGCGCCGCCTGGCTCCCCCTCGACCAGGATCAGGCGGCGACGCTGCCCGACCAGCCCGCCGCGACCTTCTCGCCGGTCTACGACGGCTTCAATCTGGAGGAGGTCCTGCACGACCTGACGGGCGCGCTGGGCGACTACACCTGGACCGTCTACGACCACCCGCGCAACCGCGACGCGGCGGGCTTCCCCACCTGGCGGCTGGCGGCCCACCAGCGCGACACCACGACCAGCAGCTACCTCGCGCTGGGCGAAGACATCGCAAGCTGGCGGGTCGCGCCTTCCACCGAGCGCGCCTATAACGTCGTCGAGGTGGCGTATGTGGACGCCGTGAGTGGGCCAGGGATCGTCACGGTCAGCGATCCGCGCCTGAATGGCGACGGCTCGCAGGGCGCCGCGCCCTTCCGCAGGCGCAAGCTGCGGCGCTCGCTGGGTAGCCTGCCGCTGACCCACGCCCAGGCCAGCGCCATCGCCAGCGCCTGGCTCGCGGCCTACAGCCAGCCGACGAACAAGGTGGAGATCACCCTGCGCGCCGTGCGCGACGCCAACGGGCTGAGCCTGCCGCTGAGCCATGTGCGCGCCGACGCCAATCTCTTCACGCCAGAGCTGGCCGTGCGCGGCAACCAGCTCAGCGCCACCCCCACCGCAGGCGTCAATCAGTTCTACATTGTCGAGTCGCGCTACCGCGAGACGGCGGCGGGCGAGATCAGCCTGACGCTCCAGCTCGACAACTACGCCGACCGCGCGGAGGGGCTGCTGGCCCGCCTGCGCATCGCCGAGGACACCCGCCAGCGGCGGCGCGGCGTCTATCGCGTCACGCAATCGCCGGGCGCGCAGCAGGTCGGATTCGTCGCGCTGCGGGCGCCCAGCGCGTCGGCGGGGCAGGTCATCGGGGCCAGCGTCAGCTTCATTCCCACGCTGGCAAAGACGCCGACCGGGCTAACCTTCAGCCCCATCAGCAGCGTGAATGTCGGCTCCGGCCCTGTCGTGACCCTCGCCACGCTCACGCCCTATGGCTGCGAGGTGACGGTGACGGCGGCGGCCAGCGACGCGGTCGCCTGGTCGGGGACATGGACGACGGTCGGCGCGTGAGTGGCGCACGATGGGAGGAGGTCAGCCAGCGAGACGAGTGAGGGCGCGAACCAGTGCGAAATGTGGTTGATGGATGTGGATGAGAGGAGCGAACGAGCATGGCGGACACAGTAAACGCAGCGAACACAGCCAGCGCGGGACAGGCGGTGGGCTCCATCGCGGCAAACTGCGCGAAGGCGACGGAGGTAGCAGGCAAGGTCGTCCTGTTCATCGGGACGGAATGCCGGACGTGGAGCATCGGCGATCTGGCGCGGGCGGCGCGCAATGCCCGCGCGCTGGGCGTAGACACCATCTCGCCCAAGCGCCTGGATGGCGGCATCCCGTGGTATGGCGGCGCGGCGCGGCTGCGCGAGGAGCGGGCGGCAGTGCTGGCGGAGGGCTGCGGCTACCTGCCTTTCGCCTATTGCTACGGCCCGCGCTTCGGCGAGGCGCAGATCGCCGACGAGTGCCGCCTGCTGGCGGAGATGATGGAGGCCAACGACGGCTCGGTCTGCGCCGATATGGAGGTCGAGTGGAACGGGCGCGTGGCCGACGCCGAGCGCTTCTGCGCGCTGATGCGCCCGGTGGATGGGCTGCTCTATGTGACGAGTTGGTCGGACCCGCGCCAGCAGGACTGGCTCGGCGTGACCCGCGCGCTGGCTCCCTGCGTCAACGCCTGGGTTCCCCAACAGTATGACAACTGGCTCTTTGCCCAGGAGCAGCAGCTCGTGGATGTTGGCGAGACGTGCATCCAGCCCGCGCTGGACCTGACCGGCGAGTTCGGCGCCAACGATCCCTTCGCGCTGGCCCAGCGGGCGCGGACGCGCGGCCACACAACCCTCTGGCTCTGGGAATATCAGCCCGCCCTGCGCAATCCCAACCTCACGCGCAGCATCGCCGCCGCGATGGGCAAGCCACTGGCGAGCGCCGCGCCCGTCACGCTGCCCGCGCCGCAACGTCCGGCCCGCCAGCGCATCTACGTCGTGCGGGCGGGGGATACGCTCTCGGCCATCGCCACCCGCCTCAACCTGCCGAACTGGTACGCCGACCTCTACCTGCCCAACCGCGCGACTATCGAGGCGGCGGCGAAGGCTCACGGCCAGCCCGGCAGCCACGATGGCGCGCTCATCTATCCAGGCGAGTCGCTGACGTATTGAGCGGGGAAGGAGGAGTGAGACGATGCATATAGTACGGGGATCACAAGGAGTGAGCCTGCTGCGCCGCGCCCGCGTCTACGCCACGCTGACACCGGGCGAGCGGGCGCTACTGCGGCTGGGCGAGGGGCTGCTCTGTGCGGGAGCGGTAGCGGCGCTGCCCATTGTGGCCGACGCGCTGGCCCAGCAATCGGTCAACTGGAGCGATGTCGGGCGAGCGGCGCTGGCGGCGGCGGCCACCGCGATGTTGCTGGCGCTGAACAAATACCTCAGCGC
>DASVWQ010000428.1:0-12095 GCA_036393135.1 Ktedonobacterales bacterium | reverse complement strand
GCCGCGGCCTGCTGGAAGACTGAGGCGACCTTAATCCAACGCCCGCACAGAGAGGATGCGCGGCAGGAGGTCCAGCTCGCCGTTGGCGCGGGCGAAGGCGTCGAGGGAGAAGGCGATGTCGAGCGGCGGGGTCTGGCCCATCCGCGCGCGGAAGAGGTCACAGAGGTCGCCTTGACGCGCCCAGAAAAAGACGCCCTCGCCCGTCGCGTCGCGCACACGCAGGCGTAGGTTGCGCCCCTCGGCGCCGCTGCGCCAGCACGACGTGACCCGCGCGCCCTGGCACAGATAGATCGGCTCGGCAAAGTCCGGGCCAAAGGGCGCCAGCGCCTGCTGCTCGCGGTAGATGCGCGGGATCAGCCGGTTCAGAGGCAGGCGACAGTCCACCGTGATCGTCGCCGCCGCATCGGGCGCGGCATGGCGTTGCGCGGCGAGCCGCTCGCGCAGATGGTCGAGCAGCGCTGCGACATCCGCGCTGGCCAGGGTGAAACCGGCCGCCCGCGCATGCCCGCCGAAGCGCCGGAAGACCTCCGCTCGCTCGGCCAGCGCCGCGCCCAGGTCCACGCCATTGGGTCCGCGCGCCGAACCACGCGCCTCCTCGCCATCGCGGCTGATGACCACCGCCGCGCGCTGATTGCGCTCGGCCAGGCGGCTCGCCACCAGCCCCAGCATCCCCAGCGGCCAGCCCTCGCCAACCGCGCTGACCAGCGGGGCGTCCGCGTCGCCGTCCGCCATCCGCACCGCCACCTGCCGCTCGGCCTCCACCATGATCTCCTCGGTGAGGCGCTGGCGCTCCTGGTTCAGCGCGTCGAGGCTGCTGGCCAGCGCGTCGCCCTCAGCCTGTGTCCGCGCCAGCAGCAGGTCCAGCGCCACCGTCGGCTCGCCCAGGCGCGCGGCGGCGTTGATGCGCGGAGCGATCACATAGGTGATGTCGCGCTCGCCCAGCGCGGGCAGGCGTACCTCAGCCCGCGCCAGCAGCGCCCGCAACCCCGGACGCGGCGCGGCCCGCAGGCGCTCCAGGCCAGCGCGGACCAGCGCCCAGTTCTCGCGCGTCATTGCCACGATGTCGCCGACCGTGCCGATGGCCACCAGATCGAGCAAACGGGCCGCTTCGTCCTCGGCGCGCTCCGGCGCTAGCTCACGCAGCAGCGCCGCCGCCAGCCGGAAGGCCACCCCTACCCCCGCCAGATCATCGTGCGGGCCGCGCTCAGCATCCAGGCGCGGATTGACCAGCACGCAGTCGCGCGGCGTCTCACCGTGAATGGGATGGTGGTCGGTGACGATGACATCCATCCCCAGTTCGCGGGCCAGCGCGACCTCCGCGACATTCGCGCTGCCGCAGTCGGTCGTGACGATCAGGCGCGTCCCCTGCGCGGCGAGTTGGCGCACAGCCTCAGTGTTCAGCCCGCGCCCATCATCCTCGCGGCGCGGAATATAGGCGCCCGCGTTGGCGTCGAGCGCGCGGAGGGCCAGCAAGAGCGTCGCGCATGAGGTCACGCCGTCGCAGTCGTGATCGCCATAGACGATGATGCGTTCGCTATCAGCCAGCGCCGCGCGCAGCCGAGCGATGGCCGCCGCCTGCCCCGGCAGCGCCCGCGTTACACGCCAGTCCGCCGCGAGGAAGTCCAGCGCCGCGTCCTTACCCATCACACCGCGATCCTGCAAGATCTGCGCCTGGAGCGCGGTCACACCGGGGATGGCGCGCAGGGCGGCGTGCGGTAGTTGCTCGGCGATGCTCCACGCCGGACCGCTCTGGGTCAGGGCGGCGCGCAGGGCGTCCCCAGCGGATGGCTGGCCTGGCGCTGGGGACGCGCTCGCGCCACTGGACTGACCCGCCCCCGCCGAGCCGCCGCTCCGCTCTGACCCCATATCCGCCAACCCTTTCACTCTCACCGCGCCAGTCACAATTGGCATAGCGCCTGCGTGTCCGCGCTCCAGACGCGCAGTCACGGGGCGCCCACGAAGCGGCGCCGACGCGCGCGCCCTCATCACGGTACCACAGATGGCAGGGGAGGCATGGGATGCGCAAACGGGACGTCACCATCCAGTATGTTCGCCGGGCTACGCTCGACGCAGGTTTCACTCCCGCCGAGACTGAGCGGCTGCTCGCGCTGCGCCAGGACTTCACCGGCCACGCCGAGCATAGCGAACTACTCCTCGACCTCGATGAGTTGGAGTTCGCGCGCTGGCTCGTCCAGCATGGGCGGATGACTGAGGACGCGCTGGACGAGGGCAGCAATAGCGGCGCCTAACCCTCGTCCCCGGGCAGCAGGCGCGCGAAGACTTCGTTGCCAACCATCCGCCCACGCTCGGTCAGCCGCACCCAGCCATCCACCTCTTCGAGCAGGTCAAGCGCGCGGATGTCGCTGAGTCGCGCCTCAAAGGTTGGCCAGAAGTCGGCGCCATAGCGCTCGGCGAAGGAGGCCAGCGAGAGGCCGCGCGTCAGCCGCAGCCCCAGTATCGCCGTCTCCGCCATCTCCAGGTCACGGCTGATCGTCTCCTCCTCGATCACCGCCCCTGCTGGCGGCGCGTCGGGCGGCGTCTCGCCCTGCGCCAGCGAGGCGCGCACCCGCGCGATATAGTCGCGGATGGGGCGGGCATTGGTGAAGCGGCGGTGGTCATAGAACGACGCGCCGCCCGCGCCCAGGCCAATCCAGGCGAGGTTGCGCCAGTAGGTGAGGTTGTGCTGGCAGGCGTGGCCAGGACGCGCCCAGTTGGAGATCTCGTAGTGCTCGTAGCCCGCCGCCGCCAGACGCCGCTCGGCGAACTCATACATGTCGGCGGCAGTGTCCTCGTCCACCTCGCGCACCTTGCCGCGCCGCACCCAGCCGTAGAGCGGCGTGCCTTCCTCGACGATCAGGTTGTAGAGCGAGAGATGGTCTGGTCCCAGCGCCACCGCCCGCTCCAGCGTCGCCTCCCACACCGCTTGCGATTGCCCCGGCAGCGCGAAGATGAAGTCGAGGTTGATGTTGGTGAAGCCCGCCGTGCGCGCGGCCCCGAATGCTGTCACGATCTCATCGGGCGAGTGGATGCGCCCCATCCAGCGTAGCAGCCCGGCGTCGAAGCTCTGCGCGCCCATGCTGAGGCGGTTCACGCCCGCCGCGCGCACGGCGTCCAGTCGCTCATATTCCAGCGCGCCAGGATTCGCCTCCAGCGTGACCTCGGCGTCGGCGTCCACGGCGAAGGCCTCGCGCGCGGCGGCGAGGATCGCGCCGACCTGCTCTGGCGTCAGCAGGCTGGGCGTGCCGCCGCCGAAGAAAATCGTGCGGCAGCGGCGCGGACGCCCCTGTGCGTCACTGGCGCGCCTACCCGCCAGCGCAATCTCGTCCACCAGCGCCGCGACATACTCCTCGCGCAGGCCCAGCATGCCTGCGTAGGAGTTGAAGTCGCAATAGTGGCACTTGGCGTGGCAGAACGGGATGTGCAGGTAGAGCGCAACCGTGTCGAGCAGCGCGACATCGCTCGCTTCATCGTGGACTGGCAGTGACTGAGCGCGCATGGTTCCTGATCTCGTCGCATCGACAGCGACAGAAAGACGAGTGAGTGGGCGCCCAGCGTTTCGGACGTCCACTCACTATCATCGCACAGCGGACCTGTGCGCTACTGGCCGACGGTCGGCGTGATGGCGGGTAGGGCGGCGTTCAGGTTCGGCGTGACCGGCATATTGCGGGTCGCGGTGAGCATGGTCGAGTCCGCCGTCGTGATCTTGGCGTTCGGCGCGATGCGCTGCGCGCCCAGCCAGTGCGAGAGGGCGTTATCCTGCGAGGCCTTCAGCGTCGCCGCATCAACCGGGCGCGAGGGGTCGATGCCCAGTATCTGCACGACATCATAGGTGCCGCTGGCGTCGAAGATGACCGGGCTGAGATCGCCCACCTTGCGGCCAGGCGCGTAGGCCCACAGTTCGATGCCGCCATCGCCACTGCCATATGGCACGTAGCCCAGGTCGCCGCCGGTATCCTTGGTGTTGGTGTCCAGCGAGTTCTGCTTGGCCAGTGTCAACCAGATGGCGTCGGTCAGCTTGCCCGCGAGCAACTCTTTACGAATCTTCGCCGCGTTGGCCGCCGTGTCCACCTCGACCCGGCGCACGCGCACCTGGCGCGACGGCGACGTGATGAGGCTCGCCAGATAGGTCTGCATCTTCGTCTGGCGCAGGTCCATCGTGATGCTATTGATCACGTCGGCGTCGCTCAGATTGTTCGCGCTGAGGAAGTGCGCATAGGTATCGCCCTTCGGGAACGCCTTCTTGAACGCCGCCAGCGCGGTATTGATGTCCTTCTGGCTCGGCTCGAAGGTGGCGGCGGATACATGGTTGTCGCGCTCGAACTTCTGCGCGCCCTGCGTCATCAGCACATTGTTTTCGAGCGCAGTGATAGCCGCCTGGGTGATCTGGGCCTGCGCGTAGCTCGCCTCGTCTGTCTGGAGGTGCGTGGTGACGATGGAGTTCTGCACGACCGCCGTGGCGTCGCCTGCCGCGACCTTCGCCTGGAGGTCGTTGCGCTGGGAGATCTCACTCTGGAGCCGGTTCCACAGCACTTGCGCCTGGTACGCCAGTTCCTTACGGTAGGTGTCCTGCGAGATGTTGACGCCGTTCGCGGTCACAATCGTCTTCGCGGGGACCAGCACATTCTCATTGAAGATGCCGAAGCCCAGCGTACCGAGCACCGCCAGGACGATGACGCCAATGAACGACCAGGTGGCCAGGTGCTGATAGCGCGTCTTTTGGGCGCGTGTCAGGTGGCCACCCCAGCCAAAGATGAGTGGCTTGCCATCCCTGAGGCCTTCGATGCGCGCCGTCTGCTTGGCGCGAGTCTTGCTAGCGGTGGCGTTCACCCGCGACGTTTTAGCCGATTTGGTCGGCTGCGCAGAGCGAGTGTGCTGCTTGCCAGAACGCTGCCGTGTTGGAGTACTCATAGGCGCGATCAACTCTCCCTGGGGATGGATGAATACGACGAAGCGAGTCGCCCGTGGTCAGGGCCGCGACTGCGGCGCCCATCCGGCGAGCGGCTCGGCTTCAGCGCAAGCGCGTCAACGCCGGTCAGGAGCCGCGAATGTGCGCCGCCGTGTAGGGCATCAGCGCCATGTGCCGCGCGTTCTTCAGCGCGACACTCAGGCGGCGCTGGTGCTTGGCGCACGTCCCGGTCTTCCGCCTTGGCTCGATTTTACCACGGTCGGAGAGATAGCGCCGCAACCGTGAGACATCCTTGTAGTCGATCTCGCGCACATGGTCCACACAGAACGCGCAGACCTTGCGCCGCGAGCGGAAGTCGCGCCCACGTCCGCCGCGCCGCTCGCCATCGGGTCGCCCGCCATCGCGCCGCTCGCCATCACGCCGCTCGCCATCACGCCGTTCGCCATCAGGACGACCCGCGCCGTCAGGACGACCCGCGCCTGGCTCGCGTGGGGCCGTGTCGCGCAGGGGAGCCGCGCCCTGGCCATTGAAATCTCGCCTCTGCTGCATGAGGATACTTCTCCTGTACGTTTGGGATTGCCGACCCGCGCGGAGAGGTTCGCGCAGATCGCCACGTCACAATTTGCCGCGCGCCGCCCGTCTCGCCACATATGGGCGTTGGCCTGGCGCGCATCGGATCGCGTCGCTATTCAGTCGCTCCTGGTCGCCATCGCCCGAACGCCACGCGAGGCGCGCCGACGAGAGCGACCCCATCGCCAGCGCGCCAGTCAGGTGGCGCATCAGCCCATAGCGACTAGAACGGCACCTCGTCGCCGGTCATGCCGTCGTCGTAGCCGCCCGCGCCAGACGAGCTGCTCTGCCCCTTCGGGTCGAGCATCTGCATGTCGTTGGCGGTTACATCCCACGCCGTGCGCTCGTTGCCGTCTTTGTCGGTGTACTTGCGCGAGGACATACGCCCCTCGATAAAGACCTTCGAGCCTTTATGGAGGTACTGGTTGCAGGTCTCGGCAAGCTGGTTCCACGCGACGACGTTGAACCAGGTCGTCTCTTCGCGCTGCTCGCCGCTCTGCTTATCGCGCCAGCGCCGACTGTCGGCGACGCTGAACTTAGTCACGGCGGTGCCGCTGGGAGTGTAGTTCAGTTCGGGGTCACGACCCAGGTTGCCAATGATGAAGATCTTGTTCATGTGTGACTCCACTCTCCTCTGACACGCCGCGCCAGGCTCATGTCTACCGCGCTGGAATCGCGTGTCGCTGGTTACGCCTCGGCCTCCGCAGGCTCAGTCGCGGCGGGCGCGTCTTCGCCCGCGTCCGACTCCCCGTCTGGTTCCCCGGTGGGTTCGGCGGTCACTTCTTCGGCGGCTGGCTCCTCGGCAGGCGCGTTGGCGGCGGCCTCGGCGCGGGCGGCCTCAGCGGCGGCCTGCGCCTGGGCGTCGGCCTCGCGCTGCGCGTCCATCTCGATGTCACGCTGGCGCTGCTGCGCCACTACGCGCGAATCGCGCAGCTTCATCAGGTGGCGAATGATGTCCTCATTCACGTGGATGTTGCGCTCGATCTCAGCGATGCTGGAAGGTTCGAGGGCCAGGTCGTAGAAGAAGTACAGGCCGTCGCGGAAATGCTGGATGGGATACGCCAGGCGGCGCCGCCCCCAGGCATTGACACGAATCACCTGACCGCCATTGGTGGTGATGATGTGGCCCACGCGCTCGGCGAGCGCGCGCGCCTGCTCTTCACCAACTTCGGGATTGATCACAATCCCCAGCTCATAGTCCCGCGCCATGCGGAGTCCTCCTGTGGGTATGCTCCCAGCCAGCGCCAGGCGCGACCACTTCGCGCGCGGCAGGATGGGGCAGGATATACGGGCGCGCGGCCACGCCCAGGGCGAGCCACGCGGCGGGCGACGAACGCCTGCGATGAGGCCAATCGTCGGAGGCCCGATGACCGATGTGGTCGGGGCCAGAGTCAGCGACGCCGACGCCATGCGCGCCGGGCCATCTGGCTCATATCAGAGTAAGCCACCATCGCATTATAACATCGCCTCCGAAACCCCGCAATCGGCGGCTATTTCGGCGCATCCCCGCGCCTACCAGAGGCGCGCCAGGCTATGCCGCCAGAGTATTCTGGCGACGCGACGCGAGAACGGAAACCAGACGCCAGCGGCGCGCCCGTTCGGCGGCGAGCGGCGTCAGAGAGCCGAATTGACGTTCACGAAGATGCTGCTGATGGTGGGACCCAGCAGCGTCACCGCCAGAAAGACCGCTAGCGCGACAAAGAGGATAATGAGCGCATACTCCACGAAGCCCTGCCCACGTCCCCTCGCCTCCAGCCACACCAGATCAGCCATCCGCGCAGCGCTTACACGCCGCATGGCCAGCCACGTCGGATGAATTCGCATGCCCACATACTCCATCAGAGAAACAGATCGTCAGATTGCGGAACAGCCACGCCCGCGAGCGCACGACGCGGTTTAGAGTGGGGGGCCGCATGCCGCCCCCCAGGGAATGAAAGAGTCGCTGGAAATAGAACGGCTGACAAGCGTAATGTATCACTCGCCGTCTCCGTTTAGCCGAAACGCGACCAGCATGGAGCCCAACGCTGGGACTGGCTGGCAGTGATTCTTTACGCGAGCGGCTGGCGCCGCTATACTGGCCATCAGACGATAGGGAGGCGGCGTTCGCTGCCGCACGGCCACGCAATTCACTTCCGCCAAGGATACGCCACCAATGACCGCTCCTGACCACAATGACGCCAGCGTCGAACTGGCCCCAGAGACTCCCGGCGCCGCGCCCGCCGAAGATGACGAGGGCGCCCGCCTGCTCGCCGAACTGGCCGCGACTCCCGGCGCCTCAACCGTGACGCCCGACGCCGCGCCCACCAGCGAGACCGGCGCCGCGGAGGCCGACAGCGAGCATTTCACGCCGCTCGCCGCCATCACCCACGCGCTCTCGCTTCATGGTCGCACGCTGGAAGAGTCGCGCCTGCCGGAGATCCTGCTGGCCACCTTCCACACCTCCATCTATCGCGATCTGGCGCAGGAGACGGGGGCCGAGCAGGCGCCACAAACGCCGCCCTCGGTGATGGCGGTGGCGCAGGGCAAGATCGGCGATACACCCGTCGCCGTGCGCAAGCTCGGAGTCGGCGCGCCCGCCGCCATCGCCACGCTCGAAGAGCTGATCGCGCTGGGCGTCCGCGACATCCTGGTCGTGGGGACGGGCGGCAGCCTCCAGGAGACGCTACCAATTGGCTCTGTCATCCTGCCGACAGGCGCCATCCGCGAGGAAGGCGTCTCATTCCACTATGTCCCGGCGGGCGTGGAGCTTGGCCCCGACCCGACGCTGGCGCAGGCGCTGGCCGAAGAGGTGGTGGCGCTGGGCGGCGTCGGCGCCTTTGGCCCGGTCTGGACCACCGACGCGCCCTACCGCGAGATGCGCTCGAAGGTGCAGGCGTATGGCGCGATGGGTGTCCTCGCCGTCGAGATGGAGGCCTCGGCGCTCTTCGCTCTTGCGCGGTTCCGCGACGTGCGCCTGGCGCTGATCCTGACGGTCTCGGATGAACTGTTCCACGAGTGGCGCCCCGGATTCCACACAGCGGAGCTGCGCGCCGGCCAAAAGCTCATCACGCGGGCGGCGCTGCGGGTCGCCACGCGGCTGGGGAAGCGCGCGGCGGCGCAATCGACAACTCCAGCGCCGGAGCCTGCGGAGCCACCAGCGGAGGGCTAAGATTCGGCGCTACTCGACGGGCGTGTCGGGGTCGTCCCACAGGCCGCGCAAGCCTGGGTCATCACGATAGGGCAGGCCGAGGTGCTGGTAGGCCAGGCGCGTCGCGATGCGCCCGCGTGGGGTACGCGCCAGAAAGCCAAGCTGGAGCAGGTACGGCTCGTAGACATCCTCGATGGTCTCGGTCTCCTCGCTGGTGCTGGCCGCCAGCGTCTCGACGCCTACTGGCCCACCATCGAACTTCTCGATGATCGTCCGCAGCATGTGGCGGTCGGATGGGTCCAGCCCGCGCTCATCCACATCGAGCGCCTGGAGCGCCGCCTCCGCCACTTCGCACGTGATGACGCCATTGGCGCGCACCTGCGCGTAGTCGCGCACCCGCTTGAGCAGGCGATTGGCAATGCGCGGCGTGCCACGCGCGCGACGGGCGATCTCGGCGCAACCCGCCTCGTCCATCTCCACCCTGAGAATACCCGCCGAGCGATGGATGATCTGCTGAAGCGCGGCGTCGTCGTAGTAGTCGAGGCGATAGATTGCGCCAAAGCGGTCGCGTAGCGGCGCCGTCAGCGCGCCAACGCGGGTAGTCGCGCCGACCACCGTAAACGGCTTCAGCGGCAGGCGCAGGCTCTTCGCGGTCGGCCCCTTGCCGATGATGAGATCGAGCGCGAAGTCCTCCATCGCCGAGTAGAGCCGCTCCTCCACCGGACGGCTCAGGCGGTGTATCTCGTCGATGAAAAGGACATCGCGCTCTTCCAGCCCTGTCAGGATCGACGCCAGATCGCCCGCGTGCTCGATGGCCGGGCCAGAAGTCATGCGGATGCTCACGTCCATCTCGGAGGAGATGATGAGCGAAAGCGAGGTCTTGCCCAGACCCGGTGGCCCATACAGCAGCACATGGTCGAGCGCCTCGCCGCGCAGTTTCGCCGCTTCCAGCAGGATGCGCAGATTGCCCTTGATCTTCTCCTGCCCAATGTACTCATCGAGACGGCGCGGACGCAGGCTGCCTTCCTGGCGGTCGTCGTCGCTTTCGCCGGGTGAGACCAGTCGCTGGCTGCTCATCGCCGATTCCTCCCCAGAGGGTACGAGGGTTGGAGTGTCTGTTGGCTCATCGCCCATGCGCGACCTTCTCTCTGGCGTCCGGTGGTGAACGTCCGTTCTACACTGCGCTGGGCGTAGTATAGCACACCAGGTCGCGCCGAGGAGCTAGAGTTCCAGCGCGTCGCCGTCCTGCGGCGTAATGATCGGCCCGCCGAACGCGCCTGCCGCCTCCGCGCTCGCCATTGCCGCCGACCAGCCCTCCGCAACCCCCAGATG
This sequence comes from Ktedonobacterales bacterium, assembly GCA_036393135.1. Lineage (GTDB taxonomy): Bacteria > Chloroflexota > Ktedonobacteria > Ktedonobacterales > JADMIN01 > JAKAIY01. Next base: position 2,160 of record DASVWQ010000428.1, on the reverse strand, counting down.
CACGAGCGCCAGCGACTCCGCGCCGCACTCGGCCGCCGCCTGCCCCGCTTCGAGGGCTGTGAGATGCTTGGCCGCTCGCGCCATTGCCACATTCTTCTCCAGCGTGGTGCACTCGGCAATCAGCACACGCGCCTGCCTGCCCAGTTCCGCAATGCGGGGATTCGGCTCGGTGTCACAGGTGTAGGCGAGCGTCCCGGTGGCCAGCTCGATCCGCAGTCCGGCTGAGGGGATGGAGTGGACCATGCGATAGAGCCGCGCGGGCGCGCCGAGGAAGGATAGCTCGGTCTCTTCGTCCACGGTCGTCAGGGTAAGGGCATAGGGCCAGTGGTCGAGGGTCAGCTCGAAGGCGAAGGCGTCGAGCAACGCCTTGACGACCACTATCGTCTCTGGCAGTGCGAACAGCCGCAGCGGACGTTTGCGCCCCGCCAGCCGGAAGCACTCGATGAGCGCGGGCAGTCCGCCGAGGTGGTCGATGTGGGCATGGGTGATGAAGAGGTCGGCGATGGCGTCGGGGCCAAGTTCAGCCCGCACCAGCGCGCGATACACCCCGTCGCCGCAGTCGATCAGCAGACCCGGCTCGCTGGGGTCGCCCACCACCGCCAGCGACGTGACACGCCGGTCGCCGGTCGGCAGCGCCGCCGCCGTCCCCAGGAAGATGACACGAGTCATTGCGCATTCCCCTCCTGCTGCGCGCCAGATTGCGCTACGCTCACCAGCGCGACGACTGCTCATGCGACGACTGCTCGCGTGAGCGGCTATCCTTGGCATATGGGCCGCTCTCGCGTGGGCCGCGATAGCCCTGTGGCGGCGCGGGCGGTCGCGGCGAGCCACTCATGACGCCAGAGCGGGGATAAGGATGCGACGCGGGGCCGGAGGGCCGCCGCTCCATCGGGCGCGATCCCTGCGCGGTCGCGGCGCGCTCCCCCGCCAACCGCTGGGAGCGGTTCGCCGAGAACAGTCCCACGCCAGCCCCCACCGCCAGAACTAGCAGCGCAACGAAGCCGATAGCGGCGTCCGCGCGCACCGGATGCTCCTCCAGCAGATAGGGCAGGACGTGCCGCGCGCGCAACAGATACATCAGGCCAACCAGGCTCGCAGCGAAGAGCGTCGCCGCGAATGCGCCCGCGACCACCCCGCCCCAGCCATCGCCGCGTCGCGAGCCCACCAGCCCGGCCGCCAGCCCGCCCAGCGCAATCCCCGCGATCAGCGCCGCGCCGCCCGCGATGGGGATGACGTCTGGACTCAGCACAGTGGCAAACGCCAGCGCGTTGACCAGTACCAGTGGCGCCAGACTCACGAGCCAGCCAACCAGGCCCCCCGTGATGCGCCCGATGATGCGCCCGGCCATGTCTATCGCTTTCTCCGCCACTCATGGCGAACGTCGCGCGCGTGCGCGTCTCATGTCAAGAGCGGTCGCGCGTAGCTTAGCCAGTCGCCGCCGCCAGCGTCAAGCGGCCAGCCCAGCCGTCCTACGGGCAAGCGACGAATACCCGCGACCAGCCGCGCCACTGTGATTGTACTCTTGTCTGACCACTCCCGCCGCTCGCGACGCCAGACGCGCTGACACCGGGCCACTCAGCGCGAGCGGTCCGGCGTCAGAAGAAATGCAGGCGGGCCAGCGCCTAGCCGCGCATGCGGGCAATGATCGCGTCGGCCACCTGTGAGGTGCCAACAGCGGTCGGATCGTCCGGACGGGGCTTCAGATCGTAGGTCACGTCACGGCCCTCGGCGATGACCGCCGCCATCGCGCGGTCCATCCGCTCCGCCGCGTCATGCTCGCCCAGATAGCGCAGCATCAGCACACCAGAGAACATCATCGCCATCGGGTTGACTTTGTTCTGCCCGGCATACTTCGGCGCGCTGCCATGCACCGGCTCGAAGACAGCGTACTTCTCACCGATGTTCGCGCCCGGCGCCACACCCAGGCCGCCGATCAGCCCGGCGGAGAGATCGGAGAGGATGTCGCCATAGAGGTTCGGCAGCACCAGCACGTCATACAGGTCCGGCTTCTGCACGAGCTGCATGCACATGTTGTCGACGATGCGATCCTCGAACTGGATGTCGGGATACTCCTTCGACACTTCCTGCGCCGTCTGGAGGAAGAGGCCGTCGGAGAACTTCATGATGTTCGCCTTGTGGACCGCCGTAACCTTCTTGCGC
>DASVWQ010000427.1:0-4589 GCA_036393135.1 Ktedonobacterales bacterium | reverse complement strand
TACGGGGCGCGCGCACGGGACTGAGCCTGGGCGAGCACCAGTTCGAGGACTACCTCTGGGAGTCGCTGACCGACTCGTATTGCGGCTGCCCGATGGCTGTCACCGCCGAAAACCTGGCCAAGCAGTACGACATCAGCCGCGCGGAGATCGACGCCTACGCTCTGCGCAGCCAGGAGACGGCGCGGGCGGCGCAGGAGGCGGGCTGGCTGGCTGAGGAGATCGTGCCGGTCGAAGTGAAGGACCGCAAGGGGCGCGTGAGCCAGGTGACGCTGGACGAGGGTATCCGCGAGACCTCGCTGGAGGCGCTGGCCAAGCTGCCCGCGCGCTTCGTGAAGGATGGCGTGGTGACGGCGGGCAATGCCAGCGGCATCAACGACGCGGGCGCGGCGCTCGTGCTGACGACTGGCGCAGAGGCCAAGAAGCGCGGGCTGGCGCCGCTGGCGCGGGTGGTCTCGTGGGGCATCGTCGGCGTGGACCCGACGATCATGGGCATCGGCCCGGCCCCCGCTATCCGCCAGGCGCTCAAGCGCGCCGACCTGACGCTGGCGGACCTCGACCGCGTGGAGGTCAACGAGGCCTTCGCCGCGCAATATCTGGCCGTGGAGAAGGACCTGGGCCTCGACCGCGACAAAACCAACGTCAATGGTGGCGCCATCTCGCTGGGGCATCCGCTGGCGGCGTCGGGCGCGCGGCTGAGCATCACGCTGATCCACGAGCTGCGGCGGCGCGGCCTGCGCTACGGCGCGGCCTCGCTCTGCATCGGCGGCGGCCAGGGCATCGCGGCGATCTTCGAGGCGCTATAGGCAAGCGACTACGCCAGACGTGTGAGCGCTCCATTGCCGCATTCGGGCGGTGGGGCGCTCGCACGGGTCTCCACACGGAAGGTGTGTCTGCGCTGCGCATGTCTACAGGTCGTCGGCGAGCACAGCGGCTGGCGACACCTCGACGAGCGCCGGAGCGATCACGTTCGAGGCGTCGCCACGCATCAGGGCGCGCAACTCTGGCGCGAGGCCGAGCAATCCCGCGCCTAGCGCGCTGAAGAGCGCGCCGCCCGCCATGAGCAGCAGCCCCGGCGCGAAGAAGGCTGCCAGCGCTCCATATCCCCAGTTGGCGACCGACATCACCCCCGCCGAGATGAAGGTGTAGACGCTGCTGACACGCCCGCGCGCGGCGTCCTGCACACGCTCCTGAATGAAGGACAGGCTCAGCGTCATGAAGAGCGCCTGGGACGCTCCCACCACCAGCGCCGCGCCGAACGCCGCCGCGACCGCGTGCGTGCCGCCCAGGATGGCCAGTGTGACGCCGCTCAGGACGGTGGTGGCGCCATAGAGGGCGCCTTGCCAGCGTGCGTCGCGCACACCCCCGCCGAGCAGCGTGGCGGCCAGCGAGCCGAGGCCGATGGCGGAGAGCAGCGATCCATACGTGTTGCTATCGCCGTGCAGCGCCACCTGGGCGAAGATCGGCAGCACACCCATGAAGGCCATTGTGATGCTACAGTGGAGGCAGACCACCAACAGCAGCAGGAAGAGCGTGGCGCGGTTCTCGGCTCCCAGCCACCGCCGCTCTTGCGCCAGCGCGCTCGTGGCGGCGCCGCGCTGGCGCGTTGGGCGTGGGTCGCTGGGCGGCAGGGCGAGCGGCTGGAACGCAGCGACCGCATAGGCGGCGCCGCAGAAGGCAAAGACCCACGGTAGGCCCGCGAATGTCATGATGAGGCTGCCGAGCGCCGGGCCGATGAACTCCGCGCCGCGCTGCGCAGTGGATTGCAGCGCCACCGCGTTGAAGATGCGGTCGCGCCGCACGAGCGATGGCAGGAGCGCATTCCATCCGGTCATCTGCACGCTGAACGCCAGACCGATGAGCAGCGCGAGCGCCAGCGCGCTGAGGGGTGTTACCACCTGCATGCCGACGATCACCGCCAGCGCCAGCAGCGCAATCGCCGTGATGACCTGCGAGACCGTCAGCATGATACGTCGGTCGCTGATGTCGGCGATGTAGCCCGCGAGTGGCGCTCCGATCAGCGCCGGCCCTTGCATGGCGAACATCCCCGCGCCCGTCCAGAAGCCCGAATGGGTCAGCAGGAGCATGAGCCAGCCTATCGCCATCGTCAGCGTCCAGCGGCCAACGCCAGCCAGACCGATATTGAACCAGAGCGTGCGGTAGGTGGGTGACTCCAGCGCGACAAACAGCGACGAGAGGCGGCGCAGCATAGGGATGGGTAGCTCCTTCCTGCCAGCGATGGCAGTGGCGAGCAGCGAGTGATAGTCGCCATGATGTCTGAAAGCGAATCTGCGGAACCGAAGCCAAGTATAGCATGAGAGGGTTTTGGCGCGTATGCCGCAGCGACCGTGGCAGGCATGGTGGCGCGGATCATTGCGGGCGACGGATCGGCGGCAGTCTCCCGCATCCCCTCATATCATCGTCTGGTAGAATGTGTTGATGTGGGTTGACTTTCATAAACGCGACGAGAAGGGCGAGCATGGGAAACGCGGGTATGATCTCGCTTCCGGTGGGAACGGGTCGCTTCAACTACCGCACAGCGGGCGTCTGGATTGATGATGGCCATATCCTGTTGCAGGGGGACACGCGCGAAGATTTCTAGGCCTTGCCAGGCGGGCGGGTGGAGCATATGGAGACCGCCGAGGGCGTCCTGCTCCGCGAGCTACGCGAAGAACTGGCGCTGGGCGAGGAGACGCGCATCGAGCGGCTGCTGTGGGTGATGCAAAATTTCTTCTTGTCGCCGGAATGGGGCGGCGAGGTTCACGAACTCTGCTTTTGCTTCTCTGTCACGCCTGGCGCCGCGGATGTCGCGCGACTCGCCGACAAGTCGCGGGAGCATGCCTGCGCCGAGCCAGATTCTTCGCTACGCTTCCGCTGGTTCCGGCTGGCGGACTTGCCCGCTACGCAGCCCATGCGCCCGTCATTCCTCAACCGCGCCCTGCTCGATCTGCCCGCGACGCCGACGCTCATCACTCATGACGGACACTAGCGCTCGGCCAGCGCCGCGCGAGCTTCCGCTGTCCGCGCCCGCATCCGCGCCTGGAGCCGTGCGGAGAGGCTGCGCAGGGCTGCGAGTTGGTCGGAGCAGAACTGGCGGAACGGCTCGACGGTGAGCGCGCTCACCAGCGCATAGACCAGCAGCGCCAGCGTCAGCAGCAGGTCGAGGTCCACGCCCTCATCGAATGGGTTGGCCGGGTTGACGCCGATGACGGGCGCGGCGCCCATCCAGAGATGGAAGTTGAACGTCATGAAGGCGCCCACCAGCGCCGCCACGGCCCCCGCCAGCGTCAGCGCCCAGGTCAGCCGCCGCCCGCGCCCGGCGGACAGGTCGAGCGGCCAGAGCAGCCAGCGCGCCACCACCGCCAGCAGCGCCAGCCCGATCAGCAGTTCGCCCCACTCGATGGCGTAGCCCCAGACCGCCGCGTGTGGCGTCACGACCGCGCGCAGGAAGCCGATATACCAGTGGTTCGGATTCTCGCTCGCGCCATCCAGCAGCGTCGCGCCCAGCCCGGCGGGGAAGCGCCCCGACACGATCTTGTCCAGCCCCGATACGAGAAATTCATAGGCCGCGATGAAGCTCACACTGCCGAGCATGAGACGCGCGCTGCGCTGTTCCATATCGTCGCCAGACCCTTTCCGCATCCCCGTCGAGGGGGTGATGATTCCTCACGATGTGATGATTTTTTTTTGTATTGCGATAGATCGATTTTGACAGAGCGCACGGGGCCAGAAGGAGACTTTTGTCCCACGAATACGTCGCTGCGCGTGGTTGTGACGCATTCGTGATGTGAAAGGCGGATTTCGTGACGCTGACTGTGATTGGCGGCCCGAACTCCAGGCGCGGGTCGCTGGACGCGATACAATGGGGGCAAGACACGCGACGCGGATGATGGGAGCGATGGACGCGCATGTTTCGGTTTCTCACGGCGGGCGAGTCGCATGGCCCCTGCCTCACGGTGATTGTGGAGGGCGTCCCCGCTGGCATGCCCTTCGACGTGGAGACGGTCAACGAGCAGTTGCGCCGCCGCCAGGGTGGCTATGGGCGCGGCGGGCGGATGAAGATCGAGCGCGACGAGATCGACGTGCTCTCCGGCGTGCGCCACGGCCACACGATGGGCGCGCCCATCACCCTGCGCATCACCAACCGCGACTGGGTGAACTGGCAGGAGCGGATGAGCGCGGCGCCGGTGGAGGCGCAGATCGAGCCAGTGACGCGCGTGCGCCCCGGCCATGCCGACCTGACGGGCGCGCTGAAATACGGCCACGATGATGTGCGCGACGTGATCGAGCGGGCCAGTTCGCGCGAAACCGCCGCGCGGGTCGCCGTCGGCGGGGTCTGTCGCCAGTTCCTCGCGCAGTTCGGCGTCGCCCTTCACAGTCATGTTCTCGCGGTCGCTGAGGTCGGCTATCCCACTGGAGAGCAGCCCGACGCGGGCGCGGCGGATGACGCCTTCTGGGCGCGGGTGGCCGCCTCGGAGATGTATTGCGGCGATGACGCGCTGACCCAGGCGATGATCGCGCGCATCGTGGCGGGCAAGCGCGACGGCGACACCTGCGGCGGCGTCTTCGAGGTGGTGGCGATGGGCGTGCCG
>DASVWQ010000426.1:0-3324 GCA_036393135.1 Ktedonobacterales bacterium | reverse complement strand
AGCGACAGACTGCCGAGGCCAAGGGTATCTTCGCGCATCGCTGTCTGGGGCGTGGTGGTCTGATCCATTCGTGTTCCTCTCCTGCCGGGTGGATGCATGCGGCAAGGCGCCACGGGCGTGAAAAGTGGCCGCCAGCATGTGACATCGTACGCGCGATTGCTTGGTCAGCGTCCAGGATGGCGAGCGCGGTGGGGATTGGCCCTCATTCTAGCAGAGCGCTGGCGGGTCTGTACAGCCGGCGGTAAGGAAGCGGGCGATAAGGGGAGGTGATGCTCCACTTCTTCCCACTTTCACTATACAGCGCGCGGTGAGGCTTGCGGCAAGTCCCTCCGCGTGTCGTACAATCGCCGTCCGAGGCCAGAAACAGGCAGAATCAGGAGGCGCAACATGCGGAATGCTATCAGTGGAGGTGGGGCTACCACCGAGCACACGGTGGTGATCTCCGGAGGAGGGCCGACCGGGCTGACGCTGGCGGGCGAGTTGGCGCTGGCGGGGGTGGATGTGGCGATTGTCGAGCGGCGCGCCAGCCAGGAACTCGACGGCTCGCGCGCGGGCGGCCTGCATGCCCGCACCATCGAGGTTTTTGACCAGCGTGGGATCGCCGAGCGGTTTCTCTCACAGGGGAAGGTGGCGCAGGTCGCTGGTTTCGCGTGGATTCCGCTGGACATCAGCGACTTTCCCACCCGCCATCCTTACGGCCTTGGACTGTGGCAGCAGCACATCGAACGCATCCTGGCCGAATGGGTCGAAGAGCTGGGAGTCCCGATCCTTCGTGGGCGTGAGGTGGTGGGATGCGCGCAGGACGACGGCAGCGTCAGGGTCGAGCTGGCCGACGGCGAGACGTTGCCAGCGGCGTATCTCGTCGGCTGCGATGGCGGGCGCAGTCTGATCCGCAAGGCGGCTGGCATCGAGTTCCCCGGATGGGACCCGTCGATCAGCAACCTGATCGCCGAGGTCGAGATGAGCGAGGAGCCGGAGTGGGGTACCCGCCGCGATGAGAAGGGCATTCATGGCCTGGGCAAGCTGGAGGATGGCAAGCGGGTGCGGGTCATGGTGACGGAACAGCGCCCCGGCTCCGTTGGAGAACCGACTCTGAGCGATCTCAGCGCGGCCCTCATCGCCGTCTACGGAACGGATTACGGGGTACACAACCCCACCTGGATCTCGCGCTTCACCGATATGACGCGGCAGGCGGCGGCGTATCGCAGTGGGCACGTGCTGCTGGCTGGCGACGCCGCGCATGTGCACTACCCGACGGGCGGGCAGGGCCTCAACCTCGGTGTGCAGGACGCGATGAATCTGGGCTGGAAGCTGGCCGAGGTGGTCAAGGGAACGGCGCCCGACAGCCTGCTCGATACCTACCAGGCCGAGCGTCATCCGGTCGCCGCCCGCGCACTGCGCGCGACGATGGCGCAGACCGCGCTGCTGCGCCCCGATGACCGCGTTGACGCTCTGCGCGATACCGTGGCCGAACTGCTCGGGATGGAGGAGCCGCGCAAGCGAATCGGCGGGATGATGTCGGGCCTGGACATTCACTATGACCTTGGCGCGGGGCATCCGCTGCTTGGGCGTCGCATGCCCGATCTCGACCTGGACGCCGCCAGCGGTCCGCTGCGAGTCTACTCGCTGCTGCACGCTGCCCGCCCCGCGCTGCTCAACCTCGGCGTCCCCGGCGCCATAAACATCGCGCCCTGGGCGAATCGGGTCCCGGTGATCGACGCGACGTACACTGGAACGTGGGAACTGCCCGTCCTGGGCGCGGTCACTGCGCCGACTGCCGTATTGGTCCGGCCCGACGGCTATGTGGCCTGGGCAGGCGAGGGTGATCCGACCCATCCAGGGCTGGCCGAAGCGCTCACTATCTGGTTCGGGCCACCGACGGCGGCATAGCGGACCTGGTAGCCGCGCCGTCTGGCCAAAAAAGATGGACGGGCGGAGGAATCACCCTCCGCCCGTCCGCTATTTGCGAGGAACGCGCCGCTACTCGACGGTGACGGACTTCGCCAGGTTGCGCGGCTTGTCCACGTTGCAGCCGCGCGCCAGGGCGACGTGGTACGCCACCACCTGGAGCGGGATGACGGTGAGCAGCGGGGCGAAGAACTCTGGCGCGGCTGGTACGGAGATGACCGTATCGGCGTGCTCCAGAATCTCGCTGTCGCCCTCGGTCGCCAGCGCCACGACATAGGCGTCGCGGGCGCGGGCCTCCTGGATGTTGCTCACGACCTTCTCATACGTCTTGCCGTGGGTCGCGATGGCCACCAGCGGCACACTGGGATCAAGTAGGGCGATAGGGCCGTGCTTCATCTCGCCCGCCGCGAAACCCTCGGCATGCACATACGAGATCTCTTTGAGCTTCAGCGCGCCTTCGAGGGCCAGCGGGAAGCCGACCCCACGCCCGATGTAGAGCGCGCTGGCGCAGTCCTTCAGGCGGTCGGTGACGCTGGCGATGGTCGCGGCCCCGGCGGGCGTGTCGAGCGCGGCCAGCGTCCGCCGCATCAGTTCCGGGGTGTCGAGCAGGGCGTGCAGGATATCGCGCTCCTCCGCCTCACTCAGCGTCCCGGCGCGCCGTCCCAGCCACGCGCCGAGCATGTAGAGCGTCAGCACGGTGTTGACGAAGGACTTCGTCGCCGCCACGCTGATCTCTGGTCCGGCCTGCATGTAGAGCACGCCATCCGCTAGCCGCGTGATGGCGCTGCCGACGACGTTGGTGATGGCGACGATGGGCGCGCCCGCCTCGCGCGCCATGCGGGTCGCGGCCAGCGTGTCGCTCGTCTCGCCCGACTGGCTGATGGCCACCACCAGCGTATCCGGCCCGACAATCGGGTCGGCGTAGCGATACTCCGAGGCGATGGCGATGTCCACTGGCATGCGAGTCCACTTCTCCAGCGGATAGCGCGCGATCATCGCGGAGTGAATCGAGGTGCCGCAGCCCAGGAAAGTGATGCGGCGCACGGCGTCGAGGCGACCGGAGGCCACCAGCGTGTCGAGCGCGTCGAGCGCGAGCGTCGGCTCTGGCTCGCGGGTGACGATGCGCCCCAGCAGCGCGCGATGCGCGGCGTCGGGCTGCTCGGCGATTTCCTTGGCGAAGAAGTGCGGATAGCCGCCGCGCTCCGCCGCCTCCACATCCCAGTCCACATGCAGGGTTGCGCGCTGGACCGGCGCGCCGTCCAGGTCGGTGATGGTGTACGTGTCGGCGGTCAGGTCGGCCACATCGCCATCGTCTAGCTGGATGATCTCGCGGGTGTGCGCCAGGATCGCCGGGATGTCGGAAGCGAGGAAGTTCTCGCCCGCGCCCAGGCCGACGATCAGCGGGCCATTCATACG
>DASVWQ010000425.1:0-5546 GCA_036393135.1 Ktedonobacterales bacterium | reverse complement strand
CAGACGCAATCGCGGGCATCCGCTGGCGTCTCGGCGCCGACCGGGCCAACCGTCCACGCCTGTGGACTCCACAGCGCCTCATCGCAGCGCCGCTGGACATAGCCATAGCCCAACGTCCGGCCAGCGCGGCGAAACCAGAGCGGCTGCGCGTCGCGGCTCTCCACCAGCCAGGCCAGGTCACGCGCGCGAGGATGGCCAAAGTGGCGCAGGTCCCACGCGGCGAGGTCTGGATCGTCGGGCGCCGCCGCGACCACCTCCAGATCAGCGCCAGGGAGCACGGCCAGGCCATGCGCGTCCCACTGCGGGTCCGCCGCCAGCAGATAGTTGGGCCAGCGCGGCTCCATCCCCCAGCGGATGTAGAGCGCGGTGGCGCGCGGGTCCACGCTGGCATGCACGCAGCGCGGAACGCCGTCGCCCAGCGGCAGCGCCCGCAGCAGCGCTTGCCCGACGCCTTGTGACTGCGCATCGTCGGCAATGAAGAGGTCCGCCAGATAGGTCAGCGCGTCACGTCCGGCGCCCCAGCCGACCGTCGCGCCGAAGCCGAGCGTTCGCCCGGCCTCGTCCTCCGCCACGCGCAGGTCGCCGCGCTCCATCTCATAGCTGAAACCGGAGAGGATCGGGCCGCTGGCGGGCGGGCTGGGGTCGGCGGCTACCTCGTTGGCATACCAGATGGCGTGGATGGTGGACAGGTCGTCGGCGCGCCCCGGTCGCACAGTGAAGCTCATGGCGTCGGCGTCTCCTTCGATGTCTCCTCGATCTCTTCCTCTGGCGGCCAGACCGACTCGCGGCGCGTCACCAGCGGGCGCCAGTCGGTGGGCAGCGCGGCGAGATTGGCGTCGAGCAGCAGGAACTCCGGGCTGGGGCCGAGCGTCATCATTCGCTGCCAGAGACGCGGCAGGCGTGGAGCAAGGCGCTGATACAGCTCACCATAGCGCATCCCTTCTGGCTTGGCGAACCACTGCGCAACCGCGCCATGAGAGACAGCCGCCTGTCCCTGGCGCGGGCCGACTGGCGTGTAGAGCGCGGCCACGCCACCCGCCGCAAGGCTGGCCGCCGCATCGTGGGCCTCGCGCAGCGCGGCGGAGACGGCGGCGGCGTTCAGCGTGTCGAGCGCGGCGCTGTCCGCCAGCGAATACCAGTCCTCGTAGGCGCCGACGACGCCCGCCCACGGCGCGCCCGTTACACGCCAGACACGGGAGGCCATCAGCCCCGCCGGAGCCTGCGCCGCAAGCGCCTGATGGAAGACCCGCTGCCGCTCCTCATACATGTCGAGCGCGACATCGGGGCGCGGCCAGTGCCAGAAGATGTAGACCAGCATAGGTAGGGGCTACGCCTCCGGCACAGGGATGCAGCCGACCGAAAGGCGCACGTAGTCATCCGAGTAGCCGAACGCGCCGCCCGGCACCCCCGCGATGCCTGTCTTGCTGAAGAGCGAGAAGACATCTTCGCCCGGCGCCAGGCGGCTCCAGTTGTAGATCGTGCCGCCGTCGTCCAGGTTGACCTCAGCGAAGAGCGGCTGGCGGGCGTTGAGCGCGATGAGTTGGCGCGTCAGCCGCGCGCGACGCAGCCGATAGAGCGAGCGGAGGCGACTCTCCAGCCGGGGACGGCGCGCGAATAGCTCGATCAGCGCCATATAGCGGAACTGCCAGTCAGCGGGCAGCGAGGCGGTCGTGTTCGACCAACCCGGCGCCACCATCTGCGCGATCTCCGGCGTGCCGAAGGCCATCCAGCCTAGCCGGTCGCCGGTCAGCGTGTGCGACTTGGAGAAGGTGCAGGCGTAGATGCTCCGCGCGCGGGCGTTCGGCTCGGTCAGCGCATGGACGCGGGCGCGGTCCTCGGCGGGGTCGCCCGTGCCGATATAGGCGAGGTCGGCGGCCACGAGCAGGTCGCTGCCCCGCTCGTCCAGCAGGCGATAGAGCGCGCGAATCTCGTCCGGGGTATAGGCGAAGGCGGTCGGGTTGTTGGAGATGGTGAGATAGATCGCGCAGGCTTCCGGCGCGGCGTCGAGCGCCTCGGCGAGCTGCGCGGGCGTGATCTTGAAGTGGTTCTCGGCCAGTGTGTAGATCCTGTGCGAGCGAACGCCGAGGTTGTTGGCCTGCCACTCCGGCACATTAAAACCTGGCGAGGGGAACATCATGGTGAACTCGCGCTCGCCACGCGCCCGCCGCGCCGCCACCAGCCCCTGCCAGAACTTGTTCAGGCCATCCGTCGAGCCGATGCTTGCGGCGATCTGCTGCGGCGCGAACGTAACGCCCCAGACGCGCTGAGCGTGCGCGGCCAGCGCCTCGCGCAGTTGCGGCGCGCCTGTCCCACTCAACTCATACAGCCGCATATCCACGCGCGCGGCCAGCAACTCCCGCTCGATCTCCTCCATGCGCCGGTGAATCCAGCGGTAGGTGCGACCCTTCGCAACATAGCCGGAGATGACCTCTCCAGGCAGCGCCAGGCCGAGATCATCGGCGATGGAGACGTATTGCGGGCCGTCTTCGGTCGCGGAGATGCGCCGGACATCGATGTCGCCGATGGTGCGGTTGACGATCCCGGCAGCGATGATGTCTTCGGGGATACCCTGGGCGCGGCACTCGGCTATCAGATCACTCACCATGCGCGCCATGACGCGAATCGGCGCGGCTCCCGCGTTCACCTGTGGACGGGCGCGCTCGCAGGCCTCGTCGCGCATGCGCGCGACGAGGACACGAAACGCATCTTCGCTGGCCTCACTGGCTGCTGTGGTAGTCTGGCTGGTGGCGCCTCTGGCCGAGGGGGCCGCGCCGGCGGCGAGCTGATTCACCGCGTCTGGCATGCTGGACTCCTTGATCTCTCCGTGAGCGGAGACGAGAGGGCATACCGGATTGCTGGTCGAGACGGCTGCGTTGTCTCCGTGCGCGAGCGCCCTCATTGCCGCATCGCTGAGCGCAGAATAGCACAGATGAGCGTCTGGCGGCTAGCTTGCCGCCACCGCCCGGCGCAGCCGCCGCTGGAGGGCCATCAGGTCGCGCACGTCGGCGTAGATCAGCGTGTTCTCGTCCAGCGTAATGCCTGTGAGCGCGGCCAGCGCCAGCGTCAGCGCCACTTCCCGCGTCCAGGCGCCACCCGCCACGCGCATCGCCGCCCGCACCTGTGGATAGCACTCGGCGGCCTCAGTCTCCGCCACCATTTCGGCCAATCTGTTCGTGAGAGTCTGCTGAGACATCGGTTGATTTCCTCTCCTCTGGCGTCGTCACATGACGCCTCTGCTGGTGAAACACCACGACCCGCCCGGCGGTTGCGGTCAATCTCCAGATGTCGCCAGGTCGTCAGCGCATGGTATGCTGAGGGATACAGAACGAGCGGTTGGGATCGAGCGGGGCGCCGGAGCGCGGCGCCAGCGACGACAGGGAGCGAGCGCGGATGACCGGACCCGTGGCGGGAGAGCCAACCGACTCTGCGCGCCCGGCGGCGCTGGCCGAGGCTGTGGCAGTGGTGGCCCGCGCCATCGCGGGCGGCGCGCTCTGGCCGGCGGGCGCGACGGTGGTGGCCGCTGTCTCTGGCGGCGCCGACTCGCTCTGCCTGCTAGGAACGCTGCTGGCGCTGCGAGAGGCCGGACAGTCAGGCGCGCCGGGAGAGATCGTGGTGGCGACGCTCGACCACGGGCTGCGCGGGGCGGCTGGCGCGGAGGATGCGCGCTGGGTGGCGGAGCTCGCCGCGAGCCTGCGGCTGCGCTGTGTCGCCGGGCAGGTGGACGCCCGCGCGCATGCCAGCGCCCGGCGCCTCTCGCCCGAAGACGCCGCCCGCCGCCTGCGTTACGCCTTCCTGCGGCGGGTGGCGGGCGAGGTCGGCGCTGCCCGCATCGCCCTCGGCCACACGCTGGACGACCAGGCCGAGACTGTCCTGCTCCATCTCCTGCGCGGCAGCGGGCTGGACGGCCTGGCGGGAATGCGTCCGCTACGCGGCGACCTGGCGCGGCCCCTGCTGGAGCTGACCCACGCGCAGACGGTGGCCTGGTGCGCGGCGCGCGGCTGGCTCCCGCGCGAGGACGTGACCAACCGTGATGAGCGCTATCTGCGCAATCGCGTGCGCCGTCGCCTGCTCCCCCTGCTGGAGGCGTATAATCCAGGAGTGCGGCGGACACTCGCGCGCAACGCCGCCTACATCGCCGACGATCTGGCGCTGCTGGAGACGCTGGCCGATGAGGCCTGGGCCGAGGCGGTTACGGGGGAAGATGCGACGCGCATCGAGCTGCGCCTGGCGAGCCTGCGCGAGGCTGCGCCCGCGCTGCGGCGGCGCCTGCTGCGGCGGGCGGCGCGGCGATTGACTTCCGACGACACACTGGAGGCGGGCGGGTTGGAGGCGCGCCACATGGCGCTGATCGAGCGGCTGATCGCAGGCGGGCGGACGGGCGCCATGCTGACGCTGCCCGACGGCCTGCGCGTGACACTGGGCTACGAGACGCTGACCCTGGCGCGCGGCGACCAGACGCAAGGCGCGGAAGCCAGGCCATCCGATGCGGCGGGCGAGTGGGCGCTGCCCATCCCCGGCATGGTGGAGCTTCCCGCGCTGGGCTGGCGGCTGCGGGTGGTTCCGCTGGCCACGCCGCCGGGGCTGGAGGGCGCCGCGCTGCCCACCCCGCCGCCCATCGCGCCACTGGCGCATGCGGGATCCGCGCGGGGCAATCGACGCGGCGAACTGCGCGTCTATCTCGACGCAGACCGCCTCGATGGCGCGCTGACCGTGCGCACATGGCGGCCTGGCGACCGTATGCGTCCGCTGGGCATGGCGACTGAGAAGAAGGTGCAGGATGTCTTCGTCGACGCCAAGACGCCGCGCGCACAGCGCAGTCGCCTACCCATCGTCTGTGTGGGCGGGCGCGTCGCCTGGGTGGTCGGCGTGCGAATCAGCGACGAGTTCAAGCTGACGGCGACAACTCAACGCGCGCTGGCGCTGCAAGCGGAGCCCCTGAACGACGACCTGAGCGATGATAATAAGCGTGCATGAGGAGAGCGAGAGATGAGCGTGAGCGAGCCGGCGCGTGACCTGGCGCGACCTGTCACCGTGGAGACCTCGGCGTATGGGACTCCACCCTACGGCAGCCAGAGCGGCGACATCGCCTACGTCGTGCTGAGCGAGGAGCGGATCATCGCCCGCACCCGCGAGCTAGGCGCCGCCATCACCCGCGACTACCAGCACGTCACCCAGGCCCATCCGCTGCTGGCGATTGTCACGCTGCGCGGGGCTGTGGCCTTCGCCGCCGACCTCATCCGCACGATTGACCTGCCCGTCGAGGTCGATTTCATCTCCGCCAGCAGCTACTACGACAGCATGACCAGTTCCGGCTCAGTCAAGATCACGAAAGATCTGGAGACCGACCTGGCGGGACGCCACGCGCTCATCATCGAGGACATCATCGATAGTGGGCTGACGCTCTCGGACCTGGTGGCCTCGCTCGACCGCCGCGCGCCCGCCAGTCTGCGCATCTGCGCCCTGCTCGACAAGAACAAGCCCTGTCCCCTGCGCGCCCACCCGGAGCGGTTGGGGTACACCGGCTACACGATCCCCGATGAGTTCGT
>DASVWQ010000424.1:0-7338 GCA_036393135.1 Ktedonobacterales bacterium | reverse complement strand
CCCTCGCTGCTGCCCGATAATCGCGGCCCCGACCCGCTCTTCTGGACCTTCCACGCAGGCGCGCGCGAGACCGGCGTGACCATCCACCTGATGGACGCCGGGCTGGATAGCGGCCCCATCCTCGCGCAGGAACGGGCCGCGCTGGCCGATGGCGAGACGGAGGAGGCGATGGAGGCGCGGCTGGCCACGCTGGCGGCCGACCTGATGACGCGGGCGCTCGCGGGCCTCGCCAGTGGCGCGCTCAGACCCACGCCGCAGGACGCCGCCCACGCCACTCGCCACGGCTGGCCCAGCGCCGACGATTACGCGATTGACGCCGCAAACTGGTCGGCGCGGCGGGCGTGGGTCTTCGCGCGCGGCATGAGCGGGCGCGGGCAGCCGCTCATCCTGACGACACGGGACGGCGCGCGATTCCACCTGCTAGCGGCGCTGGGCTATGATGAGCGCGGCGCGGATGACGCGGCGCCGTGGACGCTGGCAGACGAGACACTGACCGTAGCCTGCGCGCCGGGCGTCCTGCAGTGTCGCGCCACGCAACTCGCCGACGAGTGACACGCGCGAACAGCCCAGCCTCGCTGCCAACCAGAAGGAGCGCGGATGCCGCATAACGCCTATTCCAGTACCTGGTTTCGCCTCTTCATGCCTCTCCAGACCGAGGAGATGACCGCCCGCGAGGTCGCCTTCCTCAGCCGCCAGCTATCCCTACCGCGCTATGCCCGCGTCCTGGACCTCGGCTGCGGCTATGGGCGGCATGCGCTGGGGCTGGCCGCGCGGGGCTACCGCGTCACCGGACTGGACCGCGACGCCGCCGCCATCGCCGAGGCTACGCGGCGGACGCGTGCGGCTGGACAGATGGATGTCGCCTGGGTCGTCGGCGACCTCCGCGCGCTGGGCGAGCTGCCCGGCGAATTCGACGCCGCAATCTCGATGTGGCAGAGCTTCGGCTACTTCGACCCCGGCGCCAACGCCGCCATCCTGCGCCAGCTCCACGCCAAGTTGACGCTCGGCGGCCGCCTCGTCGCCGACCTCTTCAACCGCGCCTATTTCGAGCGCAACCAGGGCGAGCAGCGGCGCGAGATCGATGGCGTCATGGTCGAGACGCGCGGCTACATGGCGGGCGACCGCTGGCATTCGACTCTCACCTATCGCGACGCGCGCGGCGTCATCGAGGAGGACCACTTCGACTGGCAGGTCTACACGCCAGCGGAGTTTGCCGCGCTGGCGGACGCCTGCGGATTCGCCACCCGACTGACCTGCGCCTGGGCCGACGAGGCCATGCCCGCCGCGCCAGAGCATGCTCGCATGCAGATCCTCCTCCAGCGCGTATGATGTCGCATCCGCGTGGAGTGTTGGCGCTCGCGGGGAACCCTCACCCCAACCCCTCTCCCAGCGGGCGAGGGGCTTTCCGGTTCCCCTCGCCCTTTGGGAGAGGGGCCAGGGGTGAGGGTTCGCCTCCACGACCATGACCGCATCGAACGCGCGTAGCCAGTTTCCTCACTCCCCAAAAACTCGCCAGAAATTTGTGTCAGGATTCCGCCGTCAGATGGCACAGGTGGGTGTATCCTGCTGGAAGGGAGTGAGGAACATGCCATCGACCACCTACGCGCTGCTGAGCGCCGACATCACCACTGCGCTGGCGGGCGAGCTGAGCGCGCGGCTGGCGGCGGCGCGACCCCGTCTGGCGCGGCTGGCGCGGCTCAACGGCGCCAGCGCCGACGAGGCCGAGGACATCGCCCAGGAGACACTGCTGACGGCCTGGCGCTCGCTCGACCACCTGCGTCAGCCGGAGCGCTTCGACGCCTGGCTCGACGGTATCTGCCGCAACCTCAGCCGCAAAGCCGCCCACCGCGCGACCAGCGAGCGCGAGCGCCGCGCACCCGACGGTGGCGCCGATGCCGATGCGCTGGCGCTAGCCCCCGCCGCCGACACCGACCCGCTGAACGAGCTTACCCGCCGGGAGTTGGCGACGCTGGTGGAGAGCGCGCTCGGCCTGCTGAACGGCGCCGCCCGCGAGGCCGTCGAGCTGCGCTACCTGGCGCAGCTTCCCGGTGACGAGGCCGCCGCCCGCCTGGGCCTCTCGGTGAACGCGCTGGAGGCGCGCCTTTCGCGCGCCCGCAAGCAGTTGCGCGCGGCGCTGAATGGCCCGCTGCGCGAGCGCGCCATCGACCTCGGGATTGCGCTCGCTCCCGCCGATGAGGCAGGCTGGCGCGAAACCTCCATCTGGTGCCACTTCTGCGGGCAGGCGCGGATGCTTGGCCGCCTCGCCGACGCGCCTGCTGGCGGCGGCAATCTCTCCCTACGCTGCCCGCGCTGCTACGGCGAGTACGGCGTCACCGAGACGACCATCTACGAGATGCCAGAACTGGCGGGCCTCACGGCCTTCCGTCCCGCGCTGAAGCGGGTGCTGGCGCATGGCGTCCAGTGGAACGCCGAGCGTGGGCGGCTGGAGACTTCCTGTTTCCGCTGCGGGCGTCCGCTGGCCGCGCGGATGGGCCGCTTTGCGGATTTCCCACGCATTGGCATGCGTTACCCGATCGTCGCTGAGCAGTACTCCGCCGTCTACCATTGCGCCGCGTGCGACAGCTACGGCTCCGGGGCCGCCGCGCTGGCCGGCCGCGCGCATCCGGCGGTGTGGCGCTTCCTCATCGAACGTCAGCGCTGGGTGATCGAGCCGGATCGCCGGGTCGAGTACCAGGACGCGTCCGCGATCCGCTTCTCCCTCCACGACATCGCCGCCGATGAGCGCATCACCTACTTCTGCGATCCCGTGACGCTGGCCGTGCGCGCGGTCGTCGAGCCGTAGCGCGCCCGCATCCGCCCGCCATATCGTCCGCGCGGTTTGCCCGCGCGCCCACCAGGAGCCATGCCACCATGACCGATACGTATGCCGCCAGCGCCCCGCCGACCAGCGCGCCCCGCAAACGGCGCGGCCCGGCGATGCTCGCGCCGCTGGGCTACCGCGACTACCGCCTGCTCTTCATCGGCCAGCTCATCTCCAGTATCGGCAACACCTTCTATTCGGTGGCGCTGCCATGGTACATGCTGACCCAGGGCGGCGGGCCGATCAATCTGGGACTCGTGCTGACGGCGTATGGCATCCCACTCGGCGCCACGACCCTGCTCGGCGGCTGGCTCAGCGACAAGCTGCGCGCCCGCCGCGTGATGCTGGTCGCCGACGCAGCCTGCGCGGTGGTAACGGGCGGGCTGGCCTGGGCGACCTTCGGCGCGCACGCTCCACTCTGGGAGATTGCGGCGCTGACGGCGGCGATGGGCGCCTTCGAGGGTCTCTTCGCCCCCGCCTCGCAGGCTATCGCGCCGGACCTCCTGCCCGACGACCAGCTCCAGGCGGCGAACGGACTGTTCTACGCGCTGATCCGGCTCGCGCAACTGGTCGGGCCATCGCTGGCGGGTTTCGTCGTGGCGCAGGCCACTGCCTCCGATGGCTTCGCGATTGACGCCGCTACCTTCGTCGCTTCCGTGCTGACCCTCATCTTCATCCGCAATCGCGTGCTCTTCCCCGCGCCTGCCAGCGCCCCCGTCGGGGAGGCCGCACCCGCCGAGGCGCCAGCGCCAGAGCAGCCCGTCCACACCAGCCTCATCCGCTACACGCTTGAGTCGCGGTTCTTCCAGATCCTGCTGCTGGTGATCCTGGTGGGCAATCTCTTCAATGGCGCGGTGATGGAGGTGGCGATTCCGGCGCTGGCGCAGGGGCCGCTGCACACGGGCGCGCAGGGCTACGGCTTCATCCTCACAGGCTGGGGCGGCGGCGCGCTGGCGGGAGCGCTGCTGGCGAGCGCGCTGGGCAATCGCATCATGCGGGGCATCCACTCGATCAGCTTTTTCATGCTCCAGGTCATCCCCATCGCGGCGCTGGCCTTCGCCTTCAACACCTGGATAGCGGTGGGCTGCATGGCGGCTTTCGGGATGCTCAACAGCCTGGGCAACGTCTCCTTCCTGACGCTGATCCAGCGCAAGCTGCCGCGCAACATGCTCGGCCGTATCATGGGCGTCTTCACCTTCTGCAACTTCGCCACCCTGCCGCTCTCGGTCGCGGTGGGCGGCTTCGCGACGGCGCGCTTCGGGGCCTCGCCAGTCATCCTGGGCGGCGCGGTCATTATGTTCATCGCGACGGCCATCGCCTTCGCCAGCCGCGAGATTCGCACGATGTAGACGCTTTTCGGGACTGCCACGGCGCGCCCGGGTATGCTATACTTGGCAATACGCATGAAACACCTGTTCCAGGCGAGTGACGAGGGAGCGCACCGATGCCCAGAGCCACCAGCAAACCGTCCGCCGCCGCTCCAACGCTCACCCTGACACTTGAGGAGGCGCGCGGCGTGGCGCTGGCAGCCCAGGGCCTCGATTCGCTGGGCGCGGCGGACGCCCGGCCAGGGCCAGCGACCACCGCCGAGGACCTCGCCGCGATGATCGAGCGGCTGGGCATCGTGCAGATCGACACGATCAGCGTGGTCGCCCGCTCGCAATTCCTCGTCCTCTGGAGCCGCCTGGGCGCCTATCCGCAGCGCCTGCTGGACGAGGCGCTCTATCCCCGCCGCGACATCTTCGAATACTGGAGCCACGCCGCCAGCATCCTGCCGATGGCCGACTATCCGTACTATCGCGGCGAGATGCGGCGCTCTACCGGGGGCGAGCCGACCGGCTGGCACGAGCAGTGGGTCCGCGAACACGCCGATGTCCTGCGCGAGACGTTGGCGGCGATTCGCGCGCGTGGGCCGCTGGCCAGCGCCGACTTCGAGAATCCCACGGACGGGCGCCGCGCCGAGCCGTGGGGCTGGTATGGCCCGAAGGAGAGCCGCCGCGCGCTCGACATCCTCTGGCTGCGGGGTGACCTGATGATCCACAGCCGCCGCGCTGGGCAGAAGGTCTTCGACCTGCGCGAGCGGGTGCTGGCCGAGGCCAATGGCAAGGCTCCAGCCAGCGACCGCAAGCTGCCCAGCGCCCACCAGCGCATCGACCATTTCGTCCGCCGCACCACCAGCGCGCTCGGCGTATTAACCCCATCGTGGCTGTGGGACTACTATCGGCTGGGCGAACGCGACGCCAGCGCCCACGCCCACGCCACCGGCAATGGCCGTCGCGCGCGGGCGCTGTCGCTGCTCGACGCGCTGGCCCGCGAGGGCGCGCTGGTCCCGGCGCGCATCAAGGGGCTGGATGAGCCAGCTTACCTCGCCGCCGAGCGCCTGCCCGACCTGGAGCAGCTGCGCGCGGGCGCCGCGCCGACCCGCACGACCCTGCTCTCGCCCTTCGACAACCTGATCTGGGACCGCTCGCGGGCGCGCGGCCTCTTCGGCTACGAGGTCTGCTTCGAGGCCTATGTCGTGCCGGAGAAGCGCCGCTACGGATACTATTGCCTGGCGATCCTACATCGCGGGCGGCTGGTCGGGCGCCTCGACCCGAAGTTCGAGCGGCGCGAGCGGCGACTGATTGTGCGTGCGTTGCATCTGGAGCCGGGCGTCACCCCCGACGCCGACCTGCTGGACGGCCTGGCGGGCGCCCTGCGCGAGCTGGCGGCGTTCCTCGGCGCCGAGACGGTCAGCGTGGAGCGCGCCGACCCCGCCGAGGCCGCGCCGCTGCTGGCCGAGCGCGTCGCCTGAGCGGCGCCCCTCATTTTGCGGCCATCCCTGACAGAAGATGTCAGATATGGCGCCGCATACTCTCTCCTGCGACCCTGTGACGACATGGAAGGGAGTACAGCGATGCGCTATGGATTCATCCTGCCCGGCGGCGACGCGCGGCAGGTAGCGGAGGCGGCGCGCGAGGCCGAGGCGGCGGGCTGGGATGGCTTTTTCGTCGCCGATTGTGTCTGGAGTACCGATCCGTGGGTCAGCCTGACGGCGGCGGCGATGCTGACGGAGCGTATCCGCCTGGGAACGATGCTCACCCCCGTCTCGCGCCGCCGCCCATGGACGCTGGCCAGCCAGACCGCGACGCTGGACCATCTCTCCGGCGGGCGCGTCATCCTGGCCGTCGGACTGGGCGCGCTCGATACCGGCTTCGAGTCGTTTGGCGAAGTGACTGACCGCAAGACGCGCGCGGAACTGCTGGACGAGGGGTTGGCGATCATCGCGGGGCTGTGGGCCGGGCAGCCCTTCGCCTTCGACGGCCAGCACTACCACGTCCGCGAGACGACCTTCGCTCCGCCGCCGCCGCCCGCCCAGCGCCCGCGCATCCCCGTCTGGGTGGTGGGGGCCTGGCCGCGCCCGAAATCGATGGAACGAGTGGCGCGCTGGGATGGTCTGCTGCCAGACAAGCTGAACGCGGACGGCCAGCGGGAGGACTACACGCCCGACGACCTCCGCGCGATGGCCGCCTGGCTCGCCGAGCGTCGCCCCACCGACGCCGCACCCATTGACATCATCGTGGAGGGCGAGACGCCCGGCGATGATCCGCTGGCGGCGCAGAGTATCGTCCAGCCGATGCGCGCGGCGGGCGCGACGTGGTGGCTGGAGTCGCGCTGGGGCGATGGCCGCGACGACGAGGCGCGGCGCCGCATCCGCCAGGGTCCGCCCGCCGAGTCCTGAGCGGCCCCACTCAACGCGGCGGCAGGTCGTAGCGCATCACCGGGTTGAAGCGCCCCGGTATGGCGGACTCCTGCCACTCGACGACCACCGCGCCCATCCGCTCGTAGAACGGTCGGGCGTGGTAGTCGGCGCCCAGCGTGACGCTCCGCGCGCCCAGCGCCGCCGCCTGCGCGACCATATGGCGCCAGAGCAGCGCGCCGACCCCATGCCCGATGTAGCGCGGCTCGATGAAGAGGCGGTCGAGGTAGACCTCATCGGCGCCCTGCGCATAGAAGTGCGACATCCCCATCACGACCCCGGCGCCCGCGTCCTCCGCGCAGTAGACTGGCTCGCTGGCGATGGTCTCCGCCGCGATAGGCAGGCTCTCACGCCAGAGCGCAAGCTGGTCGGAGCCATAGCCCCAGTGCGCCTTCGAGCGCATGATGAGCGCGGAGAGGCTCTCCGCCTCGTCGCTCCGCGCCCGCCGGATGCGCGGCTCACGGTCGTTTACGCTCATGCCTAGCTTCTTCCTGCTGGATGGCCCTCCATCAGCGATCAGTATCGCACGATGCGCCACACGCCCGCCTCGCCACGCGCGCCAACCAGCGCCCTCAGCAGAGCGCGCCCGCTATGCGGTACGATATGCTACGCATGCGAGTAGATTGCCCCCACTCAGTGGACGAGGATGATGGATGATCGAGCGCTATACCCGGCCTGAGATGGCCCATGTCTGGTCAGATGAGAACAAGTTCGACACGTGGCTGCGCGTCGAGTTGCTGGTCTGCGAGGGCTGGGCGCGCGAGGGGGCCATCCCGCC
>DASVWQ010000423.1:0-7706 GCA_036393135.1 Ktedonobacterales bacterium | reverse complement strand
ACTTGCTGACAACGCGCTGCACGGTGTTGCCGCGAACGGCAATGAAAGCGTTCAGCCCGTTATGGGCGAGGCGGGAGTGATTACCGCTTATACCCATGGGCAATACATGGCCACACTCACGCTCAGCGCCGTCAAGTGAAGGCGGGCCAGGTGGGCGTTCCACGCCTGGGGTGGTCGGAATCTCAGAAGAATACTATACTCTTGTGGGGCGTGGAGGGCGCAATTCAACGCTGTCGCGGCTGGCGCCCGCGCGCCAAGAGGGGCGGGACGAGGAGTATATGCCCGACATCTCCGAGAAGCTGGAAGCCATTCTGCAATCGCTCCCGCACAAGCCGGGCATCTACCTGCACAAAGACGCCGCAGGCACAATCCTGTACGTCGGCAAGGCGATTGACCTCCGCCAGCGCGTGCGCTCCTACTTCGGCGATCCCTCCGAGCTAAGCCCCAAAAATCAGGCGCTCGTCTCCCACATCGCCGACATCGAGTTCATCGTCGTGGGCAGCGAGATCGAGGCGCTGATCCTCGAAAACGAGTACATCAAGCGCTACCAGCCCAAGTACAATGTCCGCCTGCGCGACGACAAGAACTATCCCTACATCAAGGTCTCGCTCAACGAGGACTTCCCGCGCGTCTACCGCGTGCGCAACTTCCGCCGCGACGGGGCGCGCTACTTCGGCCCCTACACCAGCTCCGGCGCGGTGGACGCGACGCTCGACCTGATGAACAAGATCTTCCCCTACCGCACCTGCCGCTTCGACGCGACCGCCTGGGCGCCGCCGCGCGGGCGCGAGGACGACCCGCCGCCCGACTGGAAGCTCAAGTTGCTGCCGCGCCCCTGCACGCAATACTACATCCACCGCTGCAACGCCCCTTGCGTCGCCAACGTCACCCGCGAGCAGTACGACGCCGTGATTCGCCAGGTGATCCTCTTCCTGGAGGGCAAACACGACGAGGTGTTGAACGACCTCCGCCGCCAGATGGATGAAGCGGCGGAGAACCTGGAGTTTGAGCGCGCCGCTTCGCTCCGCGACCGCGTGCGCGCCGTCGAGCAGGTGCTGGAGAAACAGAAGATCATCAACACGACCGGCGCCGACGATCAGGATGTCATCGCGCTGGCCAGCGAGGACGACGAGACCTGCGCCCAGGTCTTCTTCTTCCGTGGCGGCAGGCTGGTCGGGCGCGAATTCTTCATCCTGCAAGGGACGCGCGACACGCCAGAGCCAGAGATCATCCAGATGTTCGCGCAGCAGTTCTACGACCAGGCGCCGCATGTGCCAGGCGAGCTGATTCTGGCGCACGAGCCGGAGAACGCCGAGGCTCTGCGCGCGTGGCTGCGACAGAAGCGTGGCGCCGCCGTGACCATCACCACACCCCAGCGCGGCGACAAGCTGCGACTGGTGGCGATGGTGGCGCAGAACGCCCGCGAGGCGCTAGAGCAGCAGCGCATCAAGTGGCTCTCCGATACCCAAAAGACGGCGATGGCGCTGGAGGAGCTGCGCGACGCCTTCAACCTGCCCGCGCCGCCGCGCCGCATCGAGTGCTACGACATCTCGAACACCCAGGGCACGAACAACGTTGGCTCGATGGTCGTGCTGGAGAACGGCAAGCCGCGCAACAGCGAGTATCGCCGCTTCAGGATCAAGAGCGTGGAAGGGGCGAACGACGTGGCCAGCCTGCAAGAGGTGCTGCGCCGCCGCTTCGCACGCCTGCTGGCCGACGAGCAGCGCGCGTCCGATGCGTCCGATGCGGCTGATGCGGCTGATGTGGTTGACGTGACTGATATGACGGAGGATGGAGCGCCGCTGGAGGCTGTGTCCGCCGCCGAGGAAACGACCGCCAACATGGAGGGCGCCAGCCCCGACATGGCGGGCGATCCCTGGGCTGCGACGCCCGATCTGGTGATCGTGGACGGTGGCCGCCCGCAACTCAACGCCGCAGTAGAGACGCTGGCCGCGCTGGATGTTCGCATTCCGGTGATCGGCATCGCCAAGGAGAACCACGGCAGCATCAGCACCTACGAAGAGATCTATCTGATGGACCGCCCGGAGCCGCTGGTGCTGCCGCGTGGCTCACAGGGCCTCTATCTGCTCCAGCGAGTGCGCGACGAGGCCCACCGCTTCGCCATCACCTACCATCGCAACCTGCGCAGCACAGGCGCCTTCCGCTCGGTGCTGGACGAGATTCCGGGCATCGGACCGAAACGCAAGAAGGCGTTGGTGCGCCACTTCGGCTCGGCGCGGGCCATCGCGGCGGCCAGCGTGGAGGATATCGCTGCCGTGGATGGCATGAGCCATGACCTCGCCCAGCGAGTGAAGGAGTTCATCGGCAGCGGGCGCGCCATCGGTCCGGAAGATCACGCAAGCTAGCGGCTCCCGCGCAGCCGGGCCAGCGCGCTCGCGGCAGTGTGGGCCTCGGCCACAGCGTCAGGCGGCGCCGCCGTGTCGCGCTCGCCATAGCGCGCGTCGTCGTAGGCGCGGGTGAGCGCCACCAGGTCCAGCCCCTCCGCGCCCTGCTCGCGCGCGACCACCGCCAGGCGTTTGCTATACTCGTCCGCCGTCTCGCCCGCCCGCCGCGCCAGGCCCACAGCGGCGCCCGCCCGTAGCATCTCGCGATAGAGCCAGCGCACGCCGCCCGGCGCAAGCGGGTCGTCCTCCCGCGCAGGTCGCCGCCGCCAGCCGCTCAGCAGGTCCGCGATCTGGCGGCGCAGCAGCCCGCCCGCGTCCAGCGTCTCGCGCTCCTCGTCCAGTTCGGGGTCCTCTGGCGGGCGAACGACGCGCAGCGCCAGGCGCACGGCGAGGAAGAGCGCGCCCAGACCGAGCGCCACCACCAGCGCGATGGCGACCACCTCAGCCGCCATCACCAGCCAGTGCGGCGGCGGCGCCAGCACCGACTTGTGCGGATGCTCAACCGGGCCGGTGACACTGTGCGGCGGCGTGACATAAAAGGCTTCGTTGTGGAAAAGCCAGGAGCCAAGCGTATTGATGAACAGTACCCACAGCAGATAGGCAATGGCTCCTGTCAGCCACGTGATGCCCACGTTGAGCCAGCCGCCAAGCACGCCCAGCGCGGCGATCAGCGGGCGCGCCAGGCGCAGATTGACCGCCAGCCCCAGCGCGAAGGCTACGCCCACGACCAGCGCCGCCGCGCCCAGCGCCGTCAGCAACCAGCGCGCGGTCTCGGCCCCGCTGACCCGCTCCGCCCACTCGCGGCCGCCCCCACGCCGCGCCAGCGCCGCCGCCGCCAGCCCGGCAAACACATCCAGCGCGACCAGCGCCAGCAGCGCGCTCTGTAGCGGCGCCTGAATCGCCTCCGGGGCCGTCAGTCCGCCGACGCACGCGAGGATCACCACCGCCAGGCTCAGCATATAGCGGCGCAGGGCCGTCTCGATGCGCGGCAGCGACCCACCCAGTGCGATCCCTCGCCAGCCGAGATAGACAACGAGCGGGATGATGGAGAAGAGGCCATTGAATCGCTGCGTGTTGTAGGCGGCATCCACGCTCAACTGATTGAGCCAGGCGGTCGAGAGGATTCCCCCCGGCGCGGCGCCATAGGCGGTGGGCGAGAGCCGGACGAACAATGCGATTGCCAGCGCGCCAATTGGCAGGAAGGCCAGCGTCACCCACACCGGATGACTCCCGCCGATGCGCCAGCGAGCCAGCGCGAAGACCAGCAACACGGCGACGATCAGCCAGAACGGCCCGAACTCCTGATCCAGAAAGCCCGTAGACCCCGCCACCACCAGCGCCGCCGCCTGGATCGGCAAGACCTCCAGCAGCGTCAGCAGGCCGATGAACGCGACATCGCTCAGACGCTCAGGAGAGCGCCAGCGCGGCGTCTGTCGGCTCGGCAGCGCGGCCTGTGTCGTCGTCGCGCCGTTCGCCCGATTCCGCATGCGTCTCCTCCTCTCGCCGCCTGGCCCACGCCTTCCGCGCCGCACGTTGCTTCGCGATCAGCCCTCGCTCCGCCGCCAGTGTCTCCTCGCTGGGGACATCGGTCGCCTGGCGTGGTGAGAGTTCGCCCATCGCTTCCTTCACGAGCGCCTGCCAGCGCGACCGTCCGCCTACGAAATAGGTCGGCAGCGAGGAGGCGCGCAGCACCCGTTTATCCGTCTCTTCGGCGAATGGGTCGTTCTCGTCGCGCGTGGTCAGCGCCAGCAGTGTCTCGTGTCCGTTCTGCTGCGCGCGCCGCAACGCCGCGATGGTCCCCACATCCACCAGCGATTCCAGCCCGACATAGACGAGCGTCGCCCCTGTCGGAGCTGAGCGCAACTCATCGATCAGCAGCGGCCCCATCGGCGCCCCACCGTAGAGAACGAGCCGCGCAAGGCTATCGAGAACCAGCGTAAGCTGCTCTACGCGCGCCGCTGGCTCCAGCCGCAGCCGTGGCAGCGCGAGCGCCCCTGCCACGCCGGACGCGCGCGCTGGCGCCGCCTGCCCCTCTGGCGTCAGAGTGGAAAACGCGCCATTGGAGATCAGTCCAACTGCGAAGCCACGCTCCACCGCCCAGGCTGCCACGGAGCCAGCTACCGCCAGGCCGAGTTCCGCCAGCTCCGGATCATAGCCCATCTGCGCGCGGTTGAAGGTCCGCACGTCCAGCGCGATGATCAATGTGCGCTGGGTGGAGGGATCGAGCAGCTTGCTCTGGAGCTTGCCCAGGCGCGCGGTCGCCTTCCAGTGGACCCGTCGGGGGTCGTCGCCCGGCGCGTAGTCTCGCACGCCTGCCACGCGCAGCGGGTCCTCCAGCAGGCGGCGGCGTGAGGCGTGATCGCCAAAGATGGCGCGCGGCGTGAGGCCGAAACGGTCGAGCGGCGCGATCAGCGGGTGTACGAGCAATGTGCGCGTCGTCTCGAATGTCTCCTCCCGCGTCAGGATGCCAAATGGGTCGGTCACGCGCGTCACCGTCGGCCCCAACTGGTACACCCCCCGATGAATCGCGCGCAGATAGTAGCGCCGCCGCACCCGCTGGAACGCCCACAGCCGCAGGCTGCGCGTCAGCCACGCCGAGCCGGGCCGGGTCGAGAGCCCCAGCCGCGCGCCCAGAACCGTAAGCGCCTCCGGGAACTCGTCCTCTGTCTCCACCATCGGCAGCGGCAGCAGGCTGCGGTTCTCCACCGTCAGCGCGACGGTGGTGACGGAGCCAAATGCCGCGCGCTGGCTCTCGATCTCACGCCTGACGACCACTCCGCGCAGGCCATAGCGGTACCACACTTCCGGGACGATGGCGATGCCCAGCAACAGCAGCCCGCAGAAGAGCAGCAGCGCATATTGGGTCAGCAGGCCCGCCACCAGCAGCATGACCGCGATGAGATAGAGTGGCCTGCGCCGCGCCAGCCGGGGATCAGGGGGCGTTCGGGCGAGGCGCGCCAGCTCGCGCAGGTTGAGGAGCTGACGCATCCGCATCCGCCCCCAGACCGACTGGCCATAGATACTGTTCGCCACGACCGAGGTGTACGCTGAAGCGCTCGCCTCCTCGCGCTCACGATCTGCCTTCATCGCGCCATCGTCTCCCCGACATCAGCCTGCCGGACCACCTCAGATGCGCTCGACGGGCGCGGGGACGGTCTCGATCAGCTCACGCAGCGTCTGCTCGGCGTCCTGCGACTGATACGACATCTGGGTCGGACTGAGCAGCAGACGATGCGCCAGCGCCGGAACCGCCAGCCGCTTGATGTCATCCGGCTTCACGTAGTCGCGCCCGCGCATCGCCGCCAGCGCCTGTGATGCGCGGAACAGCGCCAACGCAGCGCGCGGACTGGCTCCCAGTCGCATCGTCGGATACTCGCGCGTCGCGTGGATGATGCTGAGCAGGTAGCGCGCCACTGGCTCGGCCACCCGCACCGCGCGGACGATCGGCGCCAGCGCCACCAACTCCTCGGCGCTCACCACGGGCTGCAAGGTGTCCAGCGGCTGCGCCTCCTTGAAGCGGTAGAGCATCGACAGTTCCTCGTCCATTGACGGATACGCGACGCGCAGACGCAGGAGGAAGCGGTCGAGTTGCGCTTCTGGTAGCGGGAACGTCCCTTCCAGCTCGATGGGGTTCTGGGTAGCGATCACGAGAAACGGCGCGCCAAGCGGCATGGTCGCGCCATCTACCGTCACCTGGCGCTCCTGCATCGCCTCCAGCAGCGCCGACTGTGTGCGTGGCGTAGCGCGGTTGATCTCATCCATCAGCAGGACATTGGCGAAGATCGGGCCGCGCCGGAACTCGAACTCGCTCTGTCGCTGGTTGTAATAGCTCACGCCGATGATATCGGAGGGCAGCAGGTCGGGCGTCCCCTGCACGCGGGCGAACGAGGCGGAGACCGAGCGCGCCAGCGCGCGGGCCATCATCGTCTTGCCCATGCCCGGCACATCCTCGATCAGCGCATGCCCCTCGCTGAGCAGCGCGACGATCAGCAGATCGATGACATCCTCTTTGCCCACGATCACCCGCGCGACATTCGCGCGCACCCGCTGGGCGATCTCGTGGACCCGCGCGACAGCCTGCGCGCTCGCAGTGGCTGACCCTACCAGGTGGTCGGCGCTACTCTCCATGGTCTGCACTCCATTTCGCGCGCGTTCTCTGCTCGCCTGCCATCTCACCGAGTCAATCCAGCAGCGGTTTGCCCAAGCGTACCACAAATATCTGCGCCCGCCGCTGGTCGGCTTGCGCGGTTGCGCCAGCGCCGCCCGCTCGCCATTTGGATAGCCCGTTTGGGCGACTGCGAGCGCCGTCTGGCTGAGTTTGAAGACGTTCGAGCGGTCAAGCGTTTTACCAAATGAGGTCACGCGCGACGACGACGCGACCGCGAGATCATCATCGGCGATTATCAGAGAGAAGACAGGCAATGATCTATCAGGTGCTGGGGCGCGCGCACGCGGACGCCGCGTGGGAACCGTTTCAGGCGATGACCCGCGATCCACAGCATGCGCTGGCGCTGTTGCGCAGAGCCGGCCGTATCTACGGTGAGGTCAGCGTCATCCAGGCGGAGTCGGCGCATGTGCTGCGCGAGCAGGCCCAGCGGCTGCGCGCGGGCGAGCCATCCGGCTACGAGGCCAGCGCCACGCCCTCGCTCACCGCGACACCGCGCCTCTCACTGGTCACGGGCGAGGTCGAGAGCCAGCGCTGGGCAATGGAGCGGGGACCCGGCGGCGACCACGACATCCCCTACCGCTTCGAGCCATTCGTCCCCGCGCACACCCTCCGCCGCTGGTCGCGGCTGATGGCGCGGGCCCACCGCCGCGCCGCCGACGCCACCAGCGGCAGCGCCACCAGCGATGGCGGCTCCGCGCCCGACGCCCGACGCGCCGTCTGAGCCGCCCGCCTGCCGCGTCCTCGGCGCCCCGCGATTGCCCGCGCCCCGCGCAGGTGTTAGAATGCGGGCGTTGTACCGTCCTGTGAGGTGGTGAGAGCAGCCCCGCTGGCCCATCTCGCCGCCCGGCGCGCTCGCGTGGGCGTACTCAGACCCCGACTGGGTTACGGACGGAGTATCAGGAGGACGCCACAGTGGGCCAACTCGACGGCAAAACCGCCATGATCTTTGGCGTAGCCAACCACAATAGCATCGCCTGGGCCATCGCTCAGCGGCTCGCCGCAGAGGGCGCGCGGCTGGCCTTCACCTATCAGGAGCGCATGGAGCACAACGTGCGCAAGCTCACCGCCGACATCGAAGGCGCGCTGGTCATCCCCTGCGACGTACAGAGTGACAGCGACCTCGACGCCGCCTT
>DASVWQ010000422.1:0-9781 GCA_036393135.1 Ktedonobacterales bacterium | reverse complement strand
CGCTCTGGAGAACGCCGCCAGCATCGCCGCGATGATCCTCTCGACCGAGGCCCTCATCACCGACCTGCCCGAGAAGGACAAGCCTGCCGCTCCGCCTATGCCGGAGTATTAGGCCAACCCTCATCCCAGGCGAAACGAGAGAGCGCGTCCAGTGCGGGCGCGCTCTCTTGCTGTTTCCTGCCAGCCTCCCCGCAGCGGAGACGCGGCGTCATTCTCGTGGTACGATGCGCGTCAGCGTCCGGCGTGTCGGGCGCGCTCCGTCTCCACCACCACGCGGGAGGTTCCTCCATGAGCGGCTCAGGCAGCGACCACGCAGCGTATCTGGACAACACCGGTCGTGACGACATCCTCAGCGGCGGTGTCCGGATGGTCCCCATCGAGACGCCAAAGGGCGCCTTCAGTGTCTGGACCAAGCGCGTCGGCAATAGTCCTACGATGAAGGTCTTGCTCCTGCATGGCGGGCCAGGCGGCACACACGAGTGCTTCGAGGCCTTCGACAGCTACTTCCCCGCCGCCGGCATCGAGTATTACTACTACGACCAGCTCGGCTCCTACTATAGCGACCAGCCCGACGAGCCTGACCTCTGGGAGGTTCCGCGCTTCGTGGAGGAAGTGGAGCAGGTGCGGCAGGCGCTGGGGCTGAACGCGGACAACTTCTACCTCTACGGCCAGTCCTGGGGTGGCGCGCTGTCCATCGAGTATGCCCTGAAGTATCAGCGCCATCTCAAGGGCCTGATTATCTCCAACATGATGGCCAGCATTCCCCAGTACAACGAGTATGCGCGGACCGTCCTGATGCCCGCGATGGACCAGGCGGCGCTGGCCGAGATCAAGGCATATGAGGCGGCGGAGGACTACGCGAATCCGCGCTACATGGAGCTGCTCATCGAACAGCACTATATCTATCACGTCCTGCGCATGCCGGTCGCGGAGTGGCCGGAGCCGATCAACCGGATGTTCAAGCATCTGAACTCGGCCATCTACATCTCCATGCAGGGGCCGAGCGAACTGGGGGCCAGCGGCAAGCTCGTGAACTGGGACCGCACAGCGGACCTGGCGCGGATCGAAGTCCCGACGCTGACCATCGGTGGGCGCTACGACACGATGGACCCGCAACACATGCGGTGGATGGCGTCGGCCATGCCGCACGCCCGCTATCTGGAGTGTCCGGAGGGCAGCCACTGCGCGATGTATGACGATCAGGCGGTCTACTTCGATGGACTCGTCCAATTCATCCATGATGTGGACGCGGGCCGCTTCTGAGCGGCGCCGCCAAACACGAGCGCGGCGCGCGAGGACGGTCCCTCACGCGCCGCGCTACGTTTTACGGCAGCCTGGCGGATTAGTCGAGGATGTTGTAGACGCTCAGGACGCCCGCGACCAGCACATTTACCCCGAAGATGGTGTAGGCGATGACGGCCAGCGCCGAATTGCCAGGCGAAGAGATGAAGACCGTCGCGCCCCAGATCGCCACCAGATGCACGATCACGGTATACGCAAATAGCGCCATCCCCTGCATCCCGCGCCGCATGCCGCCGAGCGCGCCCTTGCGATAGACGGGGCGGCTGAGCGCCTGCCCGCCATAGAGCGAAAGCAGGACCACGACCACCAGCCAGACGAGGCCCAGCCGTTGCAGCGTCGCCATCGAGAGGCCGTGGTTCGCTACGCCGATGATGCCCAGCATGACCGAGACAGCGCCCCATAGCGCCTCGATGACCGAGAACGCCAGCAGCCACTTGCCGAAGGTCGACACGGGCGTCTCGCCGAAGTGAATCCACGAGCGCTTGTCAATGGCGGGCGCGGCGGCAGGCGTCGCGACAGCCGCTCTCTTGGCAGAGACGCGCGGCAGCTTGTTCGAGCGCTCCTTCTCGGCGACGGCGAGCGCGCCATTGGTCGCGGGCGCCACGGCAGCCTGCGCGTTGGCGCCGCGCAACTGCAACACGGCATGCTCAGCGGTGTTCATGCCGAGCGCTGGCTGCGGAGCGGAGACGGCGGCGTGTTTGCTGCTGGCGCGGGCGGCTGCCGATGGCGGCACAGCGGCGGCGAGGGTGCGGAGTTGCCCGGAGTCTTGCGAGACCGCCGTCCCCGCGCCTGCGGAGGATGAGTTGAGTGGCGGGTTCAAGGCGGTGATCTGGCGGGCGCCATTCATGGCCGCAGCATTCATGCCCGCGCCGCGCGCCACCTGCGCCGCTGGCCGTCCGCCCGCTGGCGGGATGTTCGCCGCGACGCGCGGATTGTTCGGCGCGGGCATCGGCGCCGGAGCCTTCGGAGCGGCGGCCTTTGCGGATGGCGCCTTGACTGCCCGTCCCTTGGCGCTGTTCTGGTTCAGGGGCGCTCCGCTGGAGCGCGGCGCGGCGCCATACGGCATCGTCAGTGTCGAGCCGCCCGCGCTATTTGCCAGCAGGATGTCGAGGGCGTTGCGCAGATCAGCCTCCAGCTCCGCCGCGCTCTGCTGGCGGCGTGACGGCGACAGCTCCAGCGCCTTGATGATGACTTCCTCGGTGTGTGGCGAGACCCGCGGGTTCAGCGCATGCAGCGAAACCAGCGAGGAACCGTGGCTCACACCCGTCTGATCGAGCAGGCGCGCAGGCGCCTCCGCCGGATCGCGTCCCGTCAGGCAGGCGTAGATCGTCGCGCCGAGGCCATAGACATCGGTGCGCGCGTCAGTGCGCCCCTTCGCCATGTATTGCTCTGGCGGCGCGAACCCCGGCGAGACCCCCTGGGCGGCGGCGCGCGTCGCCTTCTGGGCCTCCTGCTGCACCTTGGCCAGGCCAAAATCGATCAGGATGGGATGATTGTCTGGCGTGATCTTGATATTTGCTGGCTTGATATCTCTATGAATCACGGGCATCTTCAGGCCATGAATCACCGAGAGCGCGGAGCAGATCTCAATCGCCCAGCGCAGCGTCTGCGCCTCATCCAGTGGCCGCCGCTGCTGGGTCAGGCTCTCGTTGAGTAATTCTTCGAGATCTTTGCCGCTCACGAAATCCATGACAAAGTAGATGCGCTTGCCGACTTCAAATACACTGTAGCCCCTGGGGATATTGGGACTTGAAATATTCATCAGCAGATCAGCTTCCAGCCGGAACTGCTCACGCACTCCCTTATCGGGGTCAGTCACTTCCTTGATCGCGCGCTCGACATTGTAGTTCAGATCAAGCGCCTTGTAGACACTGGCATACCCACCGCTGCCGATCACCCTCTCTATACGGTAGCGCCCATCCAGCAGAACGCCCTTCGCGAGTGTCTCATGTGGGGTGGGTTGTGGCACGTCGCGCTCCTTACTACCGTCGGCGCCGCGCGGCAGAATTCGCGCGCT
Organism: Ktedonobacterales bacterium; assembly: GCA_036393135.1. GTDB lineage: Bacteria > Chloroflexota > Ktedonobacteria > Ktedonobacterales > JADMIN01 > JAKAIY01. The sequence continues at coordinate 6,462 of DASVWQ010000422.1, read as the reverse complement.
AAAAACGCAGTCGCTGGGCGGCCTAACGAAGACAGTGTACCCGCAGAAGAAGGCATCGTCAATCGCTAAAGCCCAGATAGCCTACCCGAAACTTCGGCCCCATTGGGCGCTGGCAGCGGTCGGACGGCGTTGCGCGAGGCGCTGGGAGTCAGCCAGACGTCAGCCGAAAGACCACACGACACTCCTCCCAGGTCTGGAAAGAGTGTCGCATGCGGGTAACTGGACCGTAGCGGCGCATACCACATCGGGCTATCCGACGTCAACCACCGAGGTAGGCGCTGCGCACGAGATCGTTCGTCAGCAGGTTCTTCGCGGTGTCCGTCAGCACGATCTGCCCCTGTTGCAAGACGTAGCCTCGGTCGGCGACATTGAGCGCCATGAAGGCGTTCTGCTCCACCAGGAACACCGTCACGCCCTGCTTGCGTATCTCCTGGATGGTATTGAAGACCGTCTGCACCAGAATCGGCGAAAGACCCATCGACGGCTCATCCATGCAGATGAGCTGCGGACGGGCCATCAGCGCGCGGGCCATCGCCAGCATCTGCTGCTCGCCACCAGAGAGCGTGCCAGACACCTGCTTGGCGCGCTCCTTTAGCCGGGGAAAGAGCGCGTACATCCGCTCGATGTCCTCGCTGATGGTCGCGCGATTGTTATTGAGGAACGCGCCCATCTCCAGGTTCTCATAGACCGACATGCGCGAGAAGACACGCCGCGCCTCCGGCACGAGCGCCAGCCCGCGCGAAATGATCACATCGGTCCCCACCGTATCGATGCGCTCGCCTTTGAAGGTAACATTACCGTTCTTGGGCTTGACCAGGCCGAAGATCGTCTTCATGGTCGTCGTCTTGCCCGCCGCGTTCGCGCCGAGCAGCGTCACGATCTCGCCCTGCTTCACCTCCAGCGAGAGGTTGCGCAACACGTGGTTCGGCCCGTAGTAGGCGTCAACGTCATGTAGTTCGAGCATGGCTTACTCCACCACGGCCTTGCGACCCAGGTACGCTTCGATCACGCGCTCATCGCGCTGGATCTCGGCGGGAACGCCCTCCGCGATCTTCTTCCCATAATCGAGCACCGCAATCCGGTCGGAGATGCCCATCGTCACCTGAAGCTTGTGTTCGATCAGCAGGATGGTGAGGTTGAACTCCTGGCGCAGCCGCTGAATATAGTGCACCGCCTCAGCGGTCTCCGAGTCGTTCATGCCGGCGGTTGGCTCATCCAGCAGCATCAACTTCGGATTCGAGCCAAGCGCGCGGGCGATCTCGACCCGGCGCCGCTCCGCATAGGAGAGGTTCACCGCATATTCGTCTTTGCGCGCGACCATCCCTGGGCCAAAGAAGCCCAGCAACTCGACCGCCCGCCGCTCGGCCCGCGCCTCGGCCCGACGGTAGTTTGGCAAGCGGAAGAGCGCCGAGACGACATCGCCCGGCACCTGGGTATGCTGGCCGACCAGCACATTCTCCAGCACCGTCATGTTATTGAACAGTCGGATGTTCTGGAATGTGCGGGTGATGCCGCGCCGCACGACGGTATCTGGCTTGGCGCCAACGATGGACGAGCCATCGAACATGATGTCGCCCGCAGTGGGCTTATAGATGCCCGTGATCACATTGAACACGGTCGTCTTGCCAGCGCCGTTGGGGCCGATAATGCTGAAGATCTGCCCCTTCTGGACATCCAGATCGACACTATCGACCGCCGTGAGCCCACCGAACCGCTGGACCAGCCCGCGCATCGAGAGCAGCATCTCGCCCTGGGGCCGCGCCGGTGATTGCCCGTTTTCCTGCGCCATAGCTAGCCCTCTCTCCCTTGCGCGTCTGAGCCTGCGCCAGTGTATTCTGTCTGGTCGAGCGCATCACCCACGGCGGCCGAGCTGATACCAGCCTCTTCCTGCGCCAGCATGCCGACCGCCGAGATATCTTCGGGCGCCGCGCCCTCGCCAGCCAGTTCGCGCTTGCGCCGGGCGTCGGGGATCAATCCCTGAGGGCGCAAGAGGATCATGGCCACCAGCACGATGCCGTAGATCAATAACTTCAGTGTGTTGAAGTCGACGTTCGCCAGGAAGTGCAGCGGGGCGTTGATGGGGGCCACCAGGAAGCTCTGGTGGACCGGGTCGTTGATGCGCTGGAGCAGGTAGACATCGAAGAGCCGCAGCACGAGGGCGCCGATGATGACGCCGGGGATGCTGCCGATACCGCCGAGTACCACCATGATGAGGATGGTGATCGAGATGTCAAAGCTGAAGTTCAGCGGTGTGATGCTGGGGAAGACGGCGGTATTGATGACGCCGCCAATGCCGCCGACCGTCGCGCCCAGCGCGAAGGCAAGCAGTTTCGTGCGCGTCAGGTTCACCCCCGACGCCTCCGCCGCCGTCTCATCCTCGCGGATGGCGACCCACGCGCGGCCAATGCTGGAGTTGCGCAGCGCCGAGCAGCCCAGGATCACCAGCACCGTCACAACCAGCACCAGATAGTAGAATGGCGAGTTGTTGAGCGGGTCGGTGAACGAGATCTGGCCAACCGGCGTGTTGATCGGGGCAGGCTGGGTCGCGCTAATGCCAATCTGACCGAAGAAGACGGGGATGTTGGCGAAGACGACCGGCACAATCTCGCCAAAACCCAGCGTCACGATGGCGAGATAGTCGCCGCGCAAGCGCAGGGTTGGCGCGCCGAGCAGAACGCCGAAGATGCCCGCGAGCAAAGCGCCCAGGGGGATCAGCAGATAGAACGGAAAGATCGGCACATTGTGCAGATTGCCCTGCCAGTCGCTGACCGCGCCGTAGGTGCCAGCCGCCATCGTGTAGGAGCCGATGACGAAGAAGGCGACGTAGCCAAGGTCGAGCAGACCCGCGTAGCCCACCACGATATTCAGGCCCAGCGCGAGCATCACGTACACGAAGACCGAGATCATCGCCACCAGCAGGCTCTGGATGTCACTATACGCTGCGGCTGGCACCGCAGGCAGGAGGATCGCCAGGATCAGCGCGATGACGCCGAAGCGCCAGCCCGTCACGTAGTAGGTGAGTGGGCGCCCGGCGATCATCGTATCGTTCGCCCAGGCGCGCACACGGCCCAGCCCGGAGGAGGCGGCTGTCGTGACGCCCTTGAATGGAGATTGCGCAGCCATGGAATGACCTCCTCTCAAACCTTGTTTGGCGTCTGCTGGCCCAGCAGACCGGAGGGCTTGACGACCAGGATCAGCACCAGGATGGCGAAGACCACAGCGTCGGCCCAGGCGAACCCGCCCGGCACATACTGGATGGTGAAGGCCTCGATGATCCCGATGATGAAGCCGCCCAGCACAGCGCCGTAGATGTTGCCAATACCACCGAGGACAGCGGCGGTGAAGGCGATCAGGCCGAGCTGGAAGCCCGTGAAGAACCAGACCTGGCCAATATACAGGTTGTACATCACGCCCGCCGCGCCCGCCAGCGCGCCGCCAATAATGAAGGTCAGGCTGATCGTGCGGTTGATGTTGACACCCATCAGCGAGGCCGCCTCGGGGTCTTGCGCCGTCGCGCGCATCGCCTTGCCCATCCTGGTGAGGCGAATGAAGCGTTCGAGGGCGTACATCAGCGCCAAGGCGACAATCACGATCACGACATCGAGCACGTTGACATGCACATTGCCAATCTGTACGCCGATCGTTGGCACGAGCGAGGGGAAGGCCACAAAGCCGCTGCCGCGCCAGAGCTGAGCGACGGTTTCGAGAATGAACGAGGCGCCAATGGCGGCGATCAGCGGCGCCAGGCGCGGCGCCTTGCGCAGCGGGCGGTAGAAGAACCGCTCGATGGTAACGTTGAGGGTTCCCGATACGACCATACCGACCGCAAACAGCAGGATCAGCAGGCCAACCAGCGCAGCCGGACCGGGAGGCGCCGTGATGCCCATCGCCTGGACGATCGCCAGGGTAACGACCGTACTCCACATGAACACGTCACCGTGCGCGAAGTTGATTAGCTCAATGATGCCATACACCAGGGTGTAGCCCAGCGCCACCAGCGCATACATCGCCCCTAGGGTAAGACCGATCTCAAGCTGCTGGAAGAAGACGCCCACTGGTGAGGCAGAGCCTGGAACCATGACGGTGGCAAGCGTGAGCATTGCACGTCACTCCTTCGGACAGAGGGATATTCAGAACCGCAGGTCGCGCTCTATTAAACCACGGAGCAGACCTCTTGTGAAGTCTGCTCCGCGATTCCCGCGAACTGCGGTTAGATTGTGGTGTAGCGCCTGCTGACGCCTGGAAAGCGGAGCCCGCTCCCTAGGCGTTCACAGACTTCGAGAACACCCACTTGCCTGTGTTATCCACAGTGTAGATGCTGAACACCTTCTGGCCAGCGTTGTCGCCGTTGGCGTCAAAACTGATCGAGCCGATGATCGTGTTGAATGTGCCAGAAGCGATGGCGTCACGCACATTCGCGCGGGTCGGCGACTTGCCAGACGCAATCACGCTCTTGATCGCCTGGATTTCGATCGTGGCAGCGGCGTAGGCCTGCGCGCTGTACGGCAGCAGGTCATTGTCGGGCTTGCCAGCGACGAACGTGGCGTAGTTGGTCTTGAAGGCCTGTGCGTCAGATGACGTCAGCGAGGACGTATCTGGCGCGGCCACCGTGCCATAGGTATTGACAGCGGCGCTGCCGGCGGTCTGCAGCCAGGCCGGATCGTCAGCGATACCGTCGCCGCCGACCATCGCCTTGTTGTAGCCGTCAGCGACGAGGTCCTTCTTCAGCGCGCCGCCGCCCTGGCTGGTGACGCCGCCGTAGAAGACCACATCCGGATTCTTGTTGGCGATGGACGTCGCCAGCGAGTTCAGGCTGCTGACCTGCGCCGCCGTGATGGACTGGCGACCAGCAATCGTGCCACCGTTCGACTGGAAGTTCTGGACGAAGAAGTCGGCCAAGCCCTTGCCATAGGTGGTATTGTCGTCCACGACATAGGCGGTCTTCGCGTTGATCGGCGCGCCAGCGGCGATCTGCGCGTCCACTTTACCCTGCACGTCGTCAGTCGCGCAGACGCGGAAGTAGTATTCCTTCAAGCCAGCCGGGTGCAGCTGGGCGAAGTTGATACCATTGGCCTGCGCGTACTGCTGCTTGGTGAGGCCAGGGTTCGTGTTCGTCGGAGACATTAGGACGAGACCTCCGGTCGTGGCGACCGGAATCTCAGCTTTCGCGACGCCGCTGTTGAACGGGCCGACCACCGCGACCACCGTCTGGTCGGCGAGCAGCGCGCTGATGTTCGACGCGCCAACGGTCGGGTCAGCGCCCGAGGCGCCTTCGTCGTTCTTGTGGACGATGCCAAGGGTGTAGCCACTGCCGAGGTCCTTGTTCTGGCTCACCGCCAGGTCCACACCATACTGGGTGGGCAAGCCCTGAGCAGCGTCTGTGCCGGAGACTGGCAGGTCAGTGGCGATGTTGATCGTACCGCCAGTGGTGCTGCCGCTGCCGCTTCCGCCGCAGGCCGCCAGGCTCAGGCTCAGGATGAAAAACGCCGCCACCGAGCCTCGTGTGACTGCGCTCAGGAGTCGTTCGTGACGCATCAGCGCCGCACCTCCATACTATCGAGACATTCCACACACTATCCCCAACAGCGCGCTCGCATAGTGGTTGTACACTGATGTGAAGCGAGAGCGGCGGAGACGCAACTGCGCGCCAGGGCTGGACAGTGAACAGTTTCGACAGTCGCGCACTGGCTTAAACTTGTATACGGCGCCGTTTGTGTAAATCTCTCACACAGGCGCGGCGCGCTTTCTCCATTGCAGGCCGCTGTGGAGAACGCGCGTAGGACTCAGTGGCCAATCGCGGTGGTCGCCGTCTTGCTGGGGCGCAGCGGTCGCGCACGGGGCTTCGGCGGAGTGGCCGCGCGGGCTTTCGCGGGGCGCCGCAGCACGGCCATGCACAGGTAGACCATCGCGCTGAAGAAGAGCGCAATGAACGCGCTGTGCATCACCTCGGCCCAGACATGCGCCCGCGTCAGGACGACGACGGCGCCCTCAGCCACCTGGCAAAGGATCAGCGTCAGCGCCGCGATGCTCGCCAGATAGAGATCGGGGCGGGCCTTGCGCAGCCGCCGCGCCCAGACGAACAGCCACACCACCACCAGCGCCAGAATGCCAGCCGCGACGCGGTGGGTCGTATTCACCAGCGCTGGCTCGACATTCGGCGGCAGCAGCATGCCCGGCGCGCAGAGCGGCCAGCTCGTGCAGGCCAGCGTCGAGTTGGTATGCAGCACATAGGCGCCCAGATAGATGACGATGTAGGTGTAGATGGTGATGCCCCAGACCAGCGCGCGGAACCCGGCGCTGACGGCGCGGTCACGCAGGCGGTCCCAGCCACTCAGGCTGTAGATGAAGAGTGTCGTCACGATCACGCTGGCCACCGAGAGCGACGAAACGCCGAAGTGAAAGGCAAGGATCACGGCGGAGGTCGGGAACATGACCGCGAGGCCGCCCAGTCCGGCCTGCAGA
>DASVWQ010000421.1:0-5539 GCA_036393135.1 Ktedonobacterales bacterium | reverse complement strand
CAGTACTGAAGGTAAGCCGCATCTAGTTGCTCGCACGGCAGAATAGCACAGCACGCTTGATTAGTAGTCGCGCTAATCCGAAGTCTGGCTGTTTTTCCGCGAGTGTGGCCGTACAACGCTACTAGCACAGTGTCGGGTGGGAACAGCTTTGCGCTGCTGCCTTCAATGGCCGCCTCTGTAATGCACTCCTCAGTCGAGTAGATGTCATTGTCATTTAATTCACCGCTCTTCACCCAAGGCACGTTGCCACCCCAATAGCTGGCATTGTCACGCGCAGGAGTTCCTCCAGACGTAATCCAAGCTATATCACCCAATTGCTCGGTAGAAATGTTTGGTGCTAGAAGTCGCTGCCTCCAGGCTCTCCACCAAGAGTAACGAGCGGCTATCGTCTCCGCCGTTGCCGCCTGCCGCAGCCCGCGCGCCTCCGCGATGCGCCCCGCCAGCGCCTCGATCCGCGCCACGTTGCGCCGCTGCTCCTCCAGCGGCGGGAGGGGGATGTTCAGCGCGAGAAATCGCTCCTCTTTCAGACGGACGCGATTCGTTGTCCCTTCGCTGGCGCGCTGGCACATCTCTACGAAGTCATGCGTCTTGCTGAGCCAATTCAGGTACGCGGGAATGATGCGGGACTCATCGAGATTGAAGACAGGAAAATCATTGCTAACAACCGCGCCATCAAGCTCAGGCGTGACCAATCCGAACGCCCCATTTCGGGCGTCAATGCGCGACAAGATGAACTGGTTCTGGCGCACGCGAAGCTGGCTCGACGCCGCAATCTGGCCGCCCTGAACACGTCCCCGCAGCGCCACCCCTTTACCCCAGAGTCGCACTGTCACCTGCGCGTACTCCGTGTCAGGCTTGAGGTCTACCCATTCATCGCTCTTCCGCAACACCTCGCCCAGGGCCACCGTCGGCCAGGCCGCCACCGTGCTCGCCATCAGCGCGCCCCCTCCGCCAGCAGGCACTGGATCTCGGCCATGATCTCCGCGATGCGCCGCTCTTTCTCCAGGATGCTCGCCACCAGCTCCTCCGGCGGCAGGTGGGTGATGTCCTGGCGAGCGCGCGGGTTCTTCAGGTCGAGATTGCTGCCGTTCGCCAGGATGTCCGCCGCCGGGATGCGCCAGGCCCGCGCATTCTCCTCCCGCGCGCCCCACCAGGCGATCAGGTCGGCGAACTCCTCATAGCGCATCGGCGCCGTCTTGGTGTATTGTCGGCGTCCCTCCGGCAGCGGCTGCTCGTAATACCACACCTCCTGCGTCGGGCCGGAGCGGTCGAAGAACAGGATATTCGTCGGGATAGGGGTGTAGGGCGCGAAGACGCCGTTGGGCAGCCGCACGACGGTATGCAGGTTGAAGTCGCGCAGCAGCTCCTCCTTGATGCGCGCCGCCACGCCATCGCCAAACAGCGTCCCGTTCGGCACGACCACCGCCGCGCGCCCCGGCCTGCGCCCGCCGAGGGGTCGCCGCAGCCGCCGCATGATGAGCTGCAGGAAGAGCAGCGCCGTCTCACTGGTGCGCTTGTCGTCGGGGAAGTTGTTCTGGATGCCCGGCTCTTCCTCGCCGCCAAACGGTGGGTTGGTCAGGATCACGTCCACCCGCTGCCCGTCGCCGATCTCGCCCAGCTTGAAGCGCAGCGCGTTGCCGGGGTCGATCTGCGGCGACTCCAGCCCATGCAGCACCAGATTCATCTGCGCCAGCAGGTAGGGCAGCGGCTTGGCCTCCACCCCGCGCACGCTGTCGGCTTGCAGCGTCCGCTCGCCCTCCACGGTCTGCGCCTGCGCGCGCAGATGTACGAACGTCTCTGCCAGGAAGCCGCCAGTGCCGCAGGCCGGGTCCAGAGTGACCTCGCCCAGGCGCGGGTCCATTACCGCGACCATCAGGCGCACCACCGCGCGTGGCGTGTAGAACTCGCCGGAATCGCCCGCCGCGTCGCGCATCTCGCGCAGCATGCCCTCATAGAGCGCGCCGAGGGTATGAATCTCGTCGCTGCTGGTGAAGTGGATGGCGTTGACCTTGTTGATGATCTCGCGCAGGAGGTAGCCGCTGAGCATGCGGTTGGTCACGCCGCGAAAGACGGTCGCCACCACGTCGCGCCGGTCGCGGGTCGCCCCGCCGCTGTCCAGGCCGCGCAGATAGGCGAACAGGCCCTTGCGCGTCACGCCATCAGGAAAGGTGAACTCATCGTTGTTGATGAAGCGGATCAGATCGTCGCCAGTGATGCCCCCCTCATCCGCCGCCCAGTCGCGCCAGCGGTAGGGCGCCGCGATGGCGGGAAAGAATATCCGCCCGGCCAGCGTCTCCTCGTCCTCGCGGATGCGCTCCATGTCGTCGAGGAACTTCAGGAACAGCACCCATGTCAGCATCGGCAGGCGGTCGAGGTCGCCGTTCAGCCCCTTGTCCTTGCGCATGATGTCGCGGCACGACTTGATGATACTGCCTAACTGCTGGGCCGTGCTGGTGGGCGCGTCGCTGCGGGTCGAACGTGGCATGCCTGTCTCCTGCTGATATGGGTTGATAGCGGTTTGCGCGAACCCTCACCCCCAGCCCCTCTCCCAGAGGGCGAGGGGAGTTCCGGGTTCCCCCTCGCCCTCTGGGAGAGGGGCGTTCTGGCTCCCCCTCTCGCAGAGGGCAAGGGAGGTTCTGGTTCCCCCTCGCCCTCTGGGAGAGGGGGTCAGGGGGTGAGGGCCTTCACGCCGCATACAGCAGCGCCTGTAGCTCGCTCACCGCCGCGCGCAGCCGTTCGGGGCCGCCAAAGAGCGCCGCGATCTCGCTGACGGTGCGGCGTCCGGCGATCGTGGGCAGGCGCAGCGCGCCGGGCAGCCGCAGCTCTTCCACGCCATAGCTCGCGTACTGCTCCAGCAGGCGGTCCAGAATGGCGCGGGCCTCAGGCGCATAGCGCGCCAGGAAGTCGCGCTTCTCGGCGCGCAGGCGGTTCGCGCGCTCCCGTCTGGTCAGGACGGGCGTGCGGAAGGCCAGGGCGCAGAGCAGGTCGAATGGGTCGGCCTCGGGCTGCCCCATCACCTCCGCCAGGTGCGCCACGGTGACGCCGCGCGCCTCCAGCGCATCGATGATCCGCTCGCGCTCATCGGCCAGCGCCCACCTGCCCGCCAGCTCCGCCGCCGAGCGGTAGAGGCTGCGGACCTGCTCGCCAGTGTAGTCGGTGAATCGCAGGGTGCGCAGTTTGCGCCCGTCGGCATCCAGCTCCTGCACCGTCTCGTGGATGACCTCCACTCGTAACCCATCCGAGAGATAGAACTTGCGCGGCTGCTGGCGCTCCTTCGGCTGCACGAGGACCCCCGGCCCATAGGCGGCGGCGGTCTCGGCGATCTCATCCGTCGCGGCGGTGTCCGCGTCGCCCTCCTCATCCTGCGCGGGCGTCGGCAGCTCCTCGGCGGACTCCACCGCGCCCTGCTGGTCGGTCTGCTCCACGACCACCTTCACCGGCTCGCCATCGAAGGCCGGGTCGGCGAAGTTCTGGGTCGCCGCGCCGGTGTAGTCGAGGATGGTGAAGAAGAGCTTGTTGTAGTCCTCGCGCACGCGCGTCCCCCGCCCGATGATCTGCTTGAAATCGGTCATCGAGTTGATGACCTTGACCAGCGCCACATTCCTGACCATCGGGGCGTCCACCCCCGTCGTCAGCATCTGCGAGGTAGTCAGGATAACCGGCGTTTGCGACTCCACATCCTGAAACGTCGAGAGCAGCGCCTTGCCCAGGTCGCCCTCATCGCCCGTCACGCGCGCCACGTAGTTGGGATACTGGCGCATCAGGTCGGCGTTGGCGTTGGCCAGCGCGCGGCGCATCTGGTCGGCGTGCTCCTGGTCCACACAGAAGACGAGCGTCTTGGCGAAGCGATCGGTCGCCTTCAGGTAGCGCGTCAGGTGCTCGGCCACCGCCTGGGTGCGCGCGGGCAGCGAGATCACCCGCTCGAAGTCGCGCGTCATGTACTCGCGGTCGGGAATCTCGCGGCCCAGGTCATCCACCTGCCCTGCGTAGGGGCGCCAGCCCTCGGCGTCCACATCGATCACCACCCGCCGCACCTCATACGGCGCCAGAAAGCCGTCCTGAATGCCCTGGCGCAGGCTGTAGGTGTAGATCGGGTCGCCGAAGTAGTGGTAGGTGTCGCGGTTGTCCTCGCGCAGCGGCGTCGCGGTCATGCCAAGCTGCGCCGCGCCGGTGAAGTACTCGAGAATCTCGCGCCAGGAGGAGTCGTCCCGCGCGCTGCCCCGGTGCGCCTCATCCACGATGATGAGGTCGAAGAAGTCGGGAGCGTACTGGCGATAGAGCGGCGGACGCTCAACGTCGCCCACTAGCGCCTGATAGGTCGAGAAGTAGACCTGGCGCGCCTTGTTGGCGATCCCGCCGCCTATCTTGTGACGCGCGTCGCCAAAGGGGGCGAACGTTTTGTCCTTGGGGTCGTCCACCAGCACCGTGCGGTCGGCCAGAAAGAGGATACGCGGCTGCTGGTTGGGGATGCCCTTGCGGTTCCAGTGGCCCTGCCAGAGCCGCCACGCGATCTGGAAGGCGATCACTGTCTTGCCGGTCCCCGTCGCCAGCGTCAGCAGCACGCGCGGCCGCCCCTTCAGAATCGCCTCGACCGCCCGGTTGATGGCGATCCGCTGGTAGTAGCGCGGAAGCTGGTCGGAAGGAAAATCGCCGACCAGCAGTTTGTCCTCTGGCGCGGCCTCCAGCCCCTGGGCCTTGCGGTAGCGCGCCCACAGTTCGGCGGGTGAGGGGAATGTCTCGACTGCGCGCTCCATGCCGGTGGTGAAGTCATATTCGAGGATGCTCAGCCCGTTGGTGGCGTAGGCGAAGAGCAGACCCAGCGTTGTGGCATAGGACTTCGCCTGCTGCATGCCATCGCCCGCGCTCTTGTATTCGGCCTTGGCCTCGATCACCGCCAGCGGATAGCTCGGCTTGAAGAGGAGCAGATAGTCGGCGCGCTTGCGTTTGCCGCGTCGCGCCGTCGTCCCCTCGACAATGATGCGGCCATCGGTGAAGATGCGCTGCTCGCCGATCTGGTCATTGGTCCACCCGGCGGCTTGTAGCGCGGGCAGCACATACGTCCGGCAGGTATCCGCTTCCGTCGGCATTCAACACTGCCCGCTTTCCATCCGCCGACCGCCTATTCCATTGACGCTCGCGCCGTGAGGCTCCTCCTCATCGTACCAATTGCGTAGCGCGCGAGCAAGGGGGCTGGCCAGATGGCCCTCACCCCCAGCCCCTCTCCCAGAGGGAGAGGGGAGCAGGGGGTGAGGGCGCGCCTCAGGCCACCGTAGCGACCGAGACGCTGTAGATCGAGGGCAGGTAGTCCGCGATCAGGCGCCACTCCTCGCCGCTGTCTGAGCTGACGAAGAGCTGGCCAGTGTTCGTGCCGACGTAGACACCGCAGGGATCGTGGTCATCGCTGGTCATGCCGTGGCGCAGCACGCCCAGCCGCACGTTCGTTCCCTGGGGCAGCCCGCGCGTCGTCGGCTGCCAGCTTGCCCCGCCATCCTGCGTGCGATAGACGGTGAACTGGTCGCCGATGTTGCAGCGCCCATCG
>DASVWQ010000420.1:0-2304 GCA_036393135.1 Ktedonobacterales bacterium | reverse complement strand
GCGACTGGCCTGTGCTGGTGGGTGTGGCGCTGGCGCAGGCGTTTGCCTTGTGGCCCATCTTGGCGCGAGTTATCCCACTTCCGCCGTTTGCGCATGCGCTGTTTGGGCTGACCGCATGGTGGCAGGTCTTGCTCATCATGGCGGGCTATCTGATCGTGAATGGAGTCATCGGCATCGTTGTCCTGGAGCTGATCGAATCTCAGACCAGGCAGCGCAACGCCGCGCTTGCGGTATTGGAGAGTTTGATCACACGCATAGACAACAACTCGCGCAGGCGGAAAGACGCAAATGAGAAACCTACGCGGTAAGGCATGCGCTGGAGTCGCTGCGCTGTGACCGCATGGTGATGTCGAGGTGATATGCTGGCAGTGTCGTGTGGGGCGGCGAGCGAGATAGGAGATGCGCGCCGCAGCCAGCGACGGTCAGGATGCTGTGGTGCGCTCGCATCATGGATTGTGGATGTTTCACGTGAAACAATCCCGCCCCGCCACCGTGGGAGGCGCCGCGCTCTCCCTCAGCGCGCCTGGCTGGTAGTGTGAAAAGAGGGCGCAGTGGACACAGATATGACAGCCGCCGCGCAGACGGATCCCGTGGCAGGCGAGGCGAGCGATCAGCCCATCGCCACCACGCTCAGCGGCGCGGCGCTGCTGGGCACTCCCCGGCTGAACAAGGGCAGCGCGTTCCTGGAAGATGAGCGGACAGCGTTTCACCTGCACGGCCTGCTGCCGCCCGCCGTCATGAGCATCGAGCGGCAGCTCACCCGCACATACGATAGCTACCGCGCCAAGACGACCGACCTGGAGCGCTACATCTATCTGGCCTCATTGCACGACCGCAACGAGACGCTCTTCTTCCGTCTGCTGAGCGAACACATCGCCGAAATGAGTCCGATCATCTATACGCCAGTGGTCGGGCTAGCCTGCCAGAACTTCAGCCATATCTACCGCCGTCCCCACGGACTCTATATCGCCTATGAGCGGCGTGACGCCATCGAGGAGATCCTGCGGGCGGCGCCTGTCCCCGACCCGCGCGTGATCGTCGTCACCGATGGCGAGCGCATCCTGGGGCTAGGCGACCTGGGCATCGGCGGCATGCTCATCCCCATCGGCAAGCTCGCGCTCTACACCCTCTGCGCGGGCATCGCGCCCAGCATGACGCTGCCTATCATCCTCGACGCTGGCACAGACAATTCGCAGCTCCTCGCCGACCCGCTCTACCTCGGCTGGCGGCATGCGCGGATGCGCGGACAGGAATATGACGCCTTCGTGGGCGCGTTTGTCGCAGCGGTTCAGCGCGTCTTTCCACAGGCCGTGCTCCAGTGGGAGGACTTTGCCCGCGACAATGCGCGGCGCCTGCTTGACCGCTACCGCGACCAGCTCTGCTCCTTCAACGACGACATCCAGGGGACGGCGGCGGTGACAGTGGCCGGGCTGTTGGCGGCGGCGGAGGTCACGGGGACGCCGCTCCGCGAGCAGCGGGTCGTGATGCTCGGCGCCGGCTCGGCCTCCACCGGTGTCGCCGAGCTGCTCATCATGGCGATGGTGGAGGCGGGCGCAAGCGAGGCCCAGGCGCGCGGGCGCATCTGGCTGCTGGATAGTCGCGGCCTCGTCCACGCTGGGCGAACGGACCTTGACGCCGAGAAGGCCAGCTTCGCCCAGCCCGCCTGGCCGCTGGCCGAGGGCGCCGCACAGGGCTACAATCTGCTGGCGGTGGTACGGCATGTCCGCCCGACCATCCTCATCGGAGCGGCGGCGCGCAAGGGCGCCTTCGGCGAGGAGGTCGTGCGCGAGATGGCGCGGCATGTCCAGCGCCCGGTGATCTTCCCGCTCTCCAATCCAACCGAGAAGAGCGAGGCGGCGCCCGCCGATCTGCTGCGCTGGACGGAGGGACGCGCGTTGGTGGCGACGGGCAGCCCCTTCGCTGATGTGGAGGTGGCCGGGCGGTCAGTACGCATCGGCCAATGCAACAACATGTTCATCTTCCCCGGCGTGGGGCTAGGCGTGCTGGCGTCCGGCGCGCGGCGTGTGACCGATGGCATGTTCCTGGCGGCGGCAAGGGCGCTGAGCGCGGTGGCTCCCAGCCGCAGCGATCCTCAGGCGCCGCTGTATCCGCGCGTCGAGGATGTGCGCGTGGCGGCGCGGACGGTGGCGCTGGCCGTGGCGGGCGAGGCGCTGCGGGCCGGGCTGGGGCAGGCCGATACGGAGCGCGACATCGAAGAGCGGGTGGACGCGCTGATGTGGGAGCCACGCTACCGCCCACTGGTCCGGCAGGGGGCGTAAGGGTGGCGGCCAACGCGAAGCGGCA
>DASVWQ010000419.1:0-4411 GCA_036393135.1 Ktedonobacterales bacterium | reverse complement strand
CATGTGGGCGAAGTCTTCATAGCTGATGCCGCTGGCTTCGCGCAGCTTCGCCGTCGCGGCCTCGGGGTCCTGGCCGGGCCGGAGCGGCACGACATTGACGTTGCTGGAGTGGATGAGGGACTGGTAGTCGCGGCCAAGCGTGTCGCAGTGGCCGCGCAGCACGCCGAGCTTGTGGCGTACGGTCTCCACATCGCCACCGATGTTGGCCGCATCGGCGTACTTAGCCACTAGTTTGAGCGTGACCTGCTCGCCGCCGCCGCCAATCCAGAAGGAGGGGTGTGGCTTGCGGACGCCGCGCGGCTCGTTGATCGGCTGGTCGAGGTGGTAGTACTCGCCGCTGAACTCCGGCGCGTCCTCAGTCCACAGCTTCATCATCACCGCGCAGGCCTCGCGGAAGGCGCGCATCCGCTCGCGCGTCTCCAGGAATTCGTAGCCGTAGGCGCGCCACTCCTGTTCGTACCAGCCTGCGCCCAGCCCGCAGTAGAGCCGCCCGTGGCTCAGCACGTCCACCGTCGAGGCCATCTTCGCCAGCAGCGCCGGGCTGCGGTAGCCGTTGCAGGTGACCATCTGGCCAATGTTGACGCGGTGGGTATCGCGGCTGAGCGCGGCGGTGGCCGTCCACGCCTCGAAGACGCTCTCTGGCTCCGGCGTGGGAATCGTGTGGAAATGATCGTAGATCCAGATGCTATCGTATTGCGGGGTCGCGTCCACCAGCCGCGCCACCTGCGTCATCGTCTCGTATTGCTCCTCTGGATCAGCGATCTCAGTGAGGTCCATACGCCAACCCTGCGGAACGAACACACCAAATCGCATCGCCATGCAGAGAGCCGCCCTTCGCTTTCCTGCGGGAACCGCGCCCGTTTGACCAGGCCCACGCCTGCGAGCGCCCGCTCGTCTGATTGTACGGCGGGCGTGAGGTTTCGCGCTCTGGCCCGCCTGTCGCTTTGCTTGACGGCTTGCGCGGCGGGGGCCATAATGCCCGTAGCCGCCCTGCCCCAGGTGGGCGCCAGCCGAGAGAAACCGCGTGCGCGCGGCCACGCTGGCGGGCGGCGCGGCGCCGGGCAGGCAGGGCCACGCGAGGGCGCGCCGTCCGCTGGAGGAACGCTGAGACGACGCTGGCGCAGGAGTTCGACGAGCATGGGGCAGATGGGGCAGTTCTCGCTGGGCGAGCGGCTTCGCGCCATCGAGGCGGAGATCGCGGCGGGCCAGACTGAGAACGCGATGGCGCACTGCCAGGAAGTCTTCGCGCACTATCCCCGCGCGCTGGTGGTGCAGCGGATACTGGGCGAGGCCTACCTGGCCCAGCGACAGCCCCGCGAGGCGCTGGGCGCGCTGGATCGCGCGCTGGCGGGCGACCCCGAAGATGTCCGCGCCTGCTGCGACCGCGCCGTAATCCATCAGATGCATGGCGATCCGGTCGCGGCGTTGGCGTGGTACCGCCGCGCCTGCGACACCCACCCCGACGATCAGGCCCTCCGCGCGACCTACCGCGAGATGGCGGCGCGCCTCGACCGCCCGCCCTATCAGCCCTCGCGCGTGGGATTGGCCCGGCTCTACATGCGCGGCGGCCAGTTTACCCACGCGATTCGCGAGTGGGAAACCCTGATGGCGGAGAATAGCGATCTGCTGGAAGCGCAGGTCGGGCTGGTCGAGACGCTCTGGCGCGCCGAGCGCCCGCGCGAGGCCGAGGAGCTGGCGCGTCGCGTGCTGATGAACGCGCCCTCCTGTGTGAAGCCGATGCTGATCGTGGCGGTCATCGCCCGCGACACGGGACGGATCGCGGAGTCGGAGCGCTACCTCCAGCGCGCCGAGGAGCTGGACCCCGAACACCGCATCGCCCACGCGCTCTTCGCCGACCGCGCGATGGATGACACCGATCTCCGCGCGCTCTTCTGGCGTCAGGCGCCCGGCTACGCCACACAGCCGCCCGCGCCCACCACGTCTGGCGAGCAGCGCCCAACCTTCGTCCCGCAGCGCGCGACCGGCGGCCCACATCTGACGGCAGGGCTGGCAGCGGACCAGACGGCGGATATGCCCGCCGCTCCGGCGCCAACTGGCAGACCGTCGCTGGCCGACCTCAGCGCGGCGCTCTCGCGGCCCGACCTCAGCGCGAACCTCGCGCGCCCGCTGGCCCAGCCGACGCGCCCAAACAACCTGCCGCCGGAGTTCCATAGCATGTTCCGCGAGACGGCGAACATGATCTGGGCGCCCGATACGAGCGATCCCGGCGCGCAGCCGACCATCACCACGCCGACGCCGCAGGCGCAGACCGCCGGGCCAGCCAGCGCGGCGCAGAGCGCGCAGCCGCCAACCTACCAGAGCGCCGCGTCGGGCGACATCACGCAGCAGCGGGCAGCGCTCGATCCCGCCGCGCCGCCACCGATGCCTCCACCCTTCGAGGCCTCGGCGCAGTTCGTGCCACCTGCGCTAGCCGACAGCCGCGATGCGATGGGCGACACTGAGGCGCGCCGCGCGATTCGCTGGGTACAGTGGCTTCAGGCGCAGGGCGCGCGCAGGCGCAGCGAGGAGCTGGCGCGCGGGCGGCGCACTGGCTCGCTCGACGCGCTACTCAATACCCCGCAACCCACGCCGCCGACGCCAGCGAACCTGGCGAGCGCGCCGCCGCCGTGGCCGTTTGGCCAGCCACAACAGCCGCAGCTTCCCGTGACCTCGCTGCCCAACACCGGGCCGACACCCGCCGCCCCACACGCGCCACCAACACCTGCCTTGCCGGACTCTGGTGACCTGGGAGCGCCCGCGTCGGAGGTCACAGCGGCGCCGACGGGGCCAATCGCTCCGCCGAAACCCGAAGACCTGCGCCAGATGTTCGCCGAACTGGAGCCAGAGACCAGCCAGGATGCCAGCCAGGAGATGAGCGCGCCGCCCGACCTGCGCCAGATGTTCGCTGACCTGGAGCCAGAGACGAACGCCCTGCCCGCCGCTCCCGCGCCGCATGCCGCGGAGCCGCTGCCCGTCGATGCGCAGTGGCCCGCCGCGCTGGCCGACGCGCTGGAGTGGCCCAGCGAGCCTGCCGCCACGCCACCCGCGCCGCACGCCGCCGCGCACAGCACGCCCGACGCAACGCTGGAGGCGCTCGAAGACGCGACCTCCGCCAGCGGGTTTCAGCCCTTCGAGCTGGAGCCGGGCGCGCTGGCCGCGTTCACTGGCGCGCGGCCAGCGGATGAGCCGTCCCACGAGGCCACCAGCGTGCTCGACAACTTCTTCCAGGCGCCAGAGGAGCCGCCGCTGCCGATTGTTCCCGATGAGCCGCCCGCGCCGCTGCCAGAGCCGGAGCCGACCTACGACCCGCAGGATTATCCCGCGCGGCTGGCGGCGGCCCGCGCCCTGCGCGACGCTGGCTCGCTGGACGACGCGCTGGTGGAGTACCGTGCGATCCTGAAAAACTCACCCGACCTGCTGCCCGATGCGATGAGCGACCTCGAAGCCGCGCTGGAAGAGCATCCCGAACATCCTGAGGTACACCGCCTGCTAGGCGACGCGCGCATCCGCCAGGGCGACTATCTGGCGGCGCTGGAATCGCTGAACCTCTCCGTCGCGCTTGACCAGCCCGATGGGGAGCAAGACGAACACTAGACCCATGCGGCGCGGTCGCGACGCGCCAGGGGGAGATGGGGGACGACCGTGGAGACGATCTTGCAGCGCCTGATGGCGGTGGATGGCGTAGTCGGCGCGCTGCTCGCCGGCAAAGACGGGCTGGTCGTCGCCAGCACCCTCGATGGCGAAGATGAGGAACTGCTCGGCGCGATGGCCGCCGCCGCCTACGACGCCGCTGGCCGCTACATCGAACAGCTTGGCGTGGGCGACATCCGCCACGCCACCTTCGAGGCGCCCGGCGGCACGATTCTGGTGACGGATGGCGGCGACCTGCTGATCGTCGTCCGCTGCAATGTCCAGGCGAACCTCGGCCGCATCCGTATGGAGTCGGGGCAGGCCAGCCTGCGCCTCGCCGAGCAGATCGGCAGCTATTGATCGCGCGTTTCCCCTATCCAGCCATCTGGCGCGCCACGCCGCGGGCAGGCGCGCCCACGCGATACAATGGAACGGCTCACGCGCCGCGCGTGGGCATGATGCGGCATACCCTTTCTGGAGGATAGATCCCCGTGGAGCGAACGCTCATTATCGTCAAGCCCGAAGGCGTGCAGCGTGGGCTGATTGGCCAGATCCTCGCGCGCTTCGAGGCGAAAGGCTTCAAGATCGTCGGCCTCAAGCTCATCCATATCTCGACCGAGCTGGCCGAGCGCCACTACGCCGAGCACCAGGGCAAGCCCTTCTACCCCGGCCTCATCAAGCACATCACCTCGCAGCCGGTCGTCGTCGGCGTGCTGGAAGGCCCCAACGCGATCAGCGTGACCCGCGCGATGATGGGCGTGACCAAGCCCTGGGAAGCCGC
>DASVWQ010000418.1:0-6142 GCA_036393135.1 Ktedonobacterales bacterium | reverse complement strand
CAGTTCCAGCGCATGCACCGCCGGGCCATCCAGCGGCTCGCGGGTGATGCGGATGATAGGCGCGGGCGACTCGGTCGCATCGTTGATCGTGGTGTCAGACACGCTCAGCCTCCCCCTAATGGTGGAATGAAGGCCAGTTCGGCGCCCTCACGCAGTGGCGTCTCGGCCTGGGCATAGGCGCGGTCCACCGCCGCCGCGCAGGCGGGCAGCAACGCGGCCAGCTCCGGGCGCCGCTCGGCCAGCAGCGCCCGCGCCTGGGCCACGGTGGCGTCAGCGGGCAGCTCGAAGGTTTCCTCAGCGACGCCCACCGCCTCGCGCAGCGCCGCGAAATAGCGTACTCGCACCCGCATCCGTTCGCGCTCCTCCATGTCAATCGACGCCTCTTAGCAGTGTACGGCGCCGGGCGACACGGGCGCCAGCGGAGGAGAGACGGGGCGGTCTTGCCTCACTCGCCTTTGCGCGGGGCCGACTGCTGGGCAAGCTCGGTGAAGAGGCGCACACCGTAGCCCGTCGCGCCCGCCTCACCCTCGGCGTCGCGGGTGGCGCGGATGGCGGTATAGGCGATGTCGAGGTGCGCCCAGGGCGTCTTGCCGACGAACTCGTGCAGCACCTTCGCCGCGATGATCGAGCCGCCCAGACGGCCGCCGGTCTGCTTCAGGTCGGCGAGGTCGCTGCGGATCAGGCGCTCGTACTCCTCATCCATCGGCATCGCCCAGACGCGCTCGCCAGAGGCCAGCGCCGCCTGCTCGACGGCGCGCTGGAGGTCCTCGTCGTTGCTGAAGAGGCCCGCGCGGTAGGAGCCAAGCGCGACGCCGATGGCGCCGGTGAGGGTCGCGGCGTCGATGATTGGGCTGTAGCCCTGCTTGACGGCGTAGCTCAGGGCGTCGGCCAGGATCAGCCGCCCCTCGGCGTCGGTATTGTTGATCTCGATGGTCTTGCCATTCGACGCGCGCAGGATGTCGCCGGGGCGGAAGGATGAGCCGCTAGGCATATTCTCGGTCGTCGGCACGATCCCGACGACGTTCACGCTCGGCTTGAGCAGCGCCAGGGCGCGCATCGCGCCGATGACCGCCGCGCCGCCACACATGTCCATCTTCATGTCGAGCATGCCCTCGTGGGTCTTGAGCGAGAGGCCGCCCGAATCGAAGGTGATGCCCTTGCCGACCAGCGCCAGCGGACGCGCGCTCTTCGCCCCGCCGCTATAGCGCAGCACGATGAAGCGCGGCTCCTCCACGCTGCCCTGGTTGACGCCCAGCAGCGCGCCCATGCCCTGCTCGCGCATCCAGTCCTTGCCAAAGATCTCGCAGCCCAGCCCGACCTCGGCGGCCATCGCGCGGGCGCGCTCGGCGAATTCGGTCGGCGTCAGGGTGTTGGGTGGCTCGTTACCCAGGTCGCGCGCGAAGTTGGCCGACTCTGCGAGGATGCGCCCGCGCTGTACTGCCGAGCGCAGGGCAGGCTCGCGCCCGCGCCCCAGGATGGTGAGCGTCTCGATGACCTTGCGCGGCGTCTTCTCGTGCGGGGTCTTGTACTGGTTGAACTCGTAGAGGCCGAGCAGCGCGCCCTCAGTGGCGGCGCGCCCGGCGGAGGCGAGGTTGACGCCTGACTCCGCCCAGGCCAGCGCCAGCCCGACATGCCGCGCCCCGGCCGCCCGCAGTGTGCGGCAGGCCAGCGAGGCGGCGCGCCGCACGCGGTCCACACTGAACTTGCTCCGCGCGCCCAGGCCGACGATGGCGACGCGAGTCGGCTCGATCTTGCCGAGCGTATGGACCAGCGTCACCTCATCCGCCGCGCCTGTCACCTCGCCGCTGGCCAGCAGGTCGGCGATCACCCCCGCCAGCGCTTCATCCAGCGCCGCCGCTGGCCCCTGCAATCGCGCGTCATCCGAGAATACGCCGACCGCCAGCGCATCCCCGCCGAACTGCTGCACGTCGCGCGTGCTGACCCGCACATCAGTCATATCCCGCTTGCTCTCTCCCAAACGCCGCGCTGCGCGCGGACCTGCCACGCCGCCTGTCCGCCGCGCGAAGGACGCTAACGCCTGTGGTCAAGTGAGTCGCCGCGCCTGCGGAAGCGCATTCTAGCATAGCATAGCAGGCGGTCCGAAGGGAATCCAGCCTGCCAGAATGTGGGATGGATGGGCGAGGACGCGCGGGGTTCAAGCCTGCGTGTCCTCCAGGCATTGTTTGATGAGGTCGAGCAGTTCCTGCTGGTGATAGGGGCGCTTGAGGATGGCGCTGGCGCCTGCCGCCTTGACACTGGCCAACACCTCGGGCTGCCGCTCGCCGGTGACGATGATGACCGGGAGCCGCGTGGTAGCGGGGGTAGCGCGCAGGCGGGTGAGGAATTCAATCGTCTGAGTGATCGCGCCGTGGGCCGAGAGGTGGGCGACGACCGCGTGGATGCCGCCGCTGAGGATGATCTTCTCGCCGCCAGCGGGCGATGAGGTGGTACGGACACGGTACCTGGCGCCCGTGAGGGTCATTTCGGTGAGCTGGCTGTTGAGCGCATTTTCATCTATCAGGAGGATGGTGGCGATGCTGCGATGGGGCGGCTGGATCTGTGCGGATGCGCTGAGCATGGGAGCCTGCCTTGGTGTCGCGCGGGCGCGCTGGCCCGCGCTGGCCGCCACACGCGCCATCCGCGCGCGGCCAGGCTGGCTCTGACGTTGCTCCCGCTCCCACCTGCTCCCCAATGCGTTGACGCGCGCCAGCCCTGCCCCATTCTATGCGCGCTACCCAAGGCGGGTCAAGTTGCGCTGGTCATACGCCCCTGACGTCAACCGACGCGCCACATCCTTGACGGCAGGTACTTCGGCGGCCTAATATTCGTTATATATCAAATCATCGACATTTGATAGATATGTGATGGAGCGAGGCGCCAGAAGAGGGAGCGTATGGATACTCCAGCGTGGAGCGCATCCGGCGAGCGCGGCGTCCCGCTTGTGGACGAGGCCCCGGTATTCGATGGGCTGGTCAGCTTGAGCGTGGTCGCCCAGCCGCGCTATCTGCGGAGCGCCGACTGGCGCGTCTGGGCAGAGACGACGGCGAGCGAGCTGCGGGTGGAGCACTGGCGGCTGGCGCGCAAGTGGTTCGCGGAGGTCGCGATTGGCGCGGCGCTGGTGGCGCTTGCGCCGCTGCTGCGCCGGACGCGCGACCTCGATGAGCTTGCCGCCACGGTGGAGGCGCTGCCGCTGGCTGATCTCGCGCGTATCGCCGCTACCGCTGATATGATTGCCCCGCAGGCGCCGCTCGATGCGGCGGACCTGCTCGCGTTGCGCGGCGATCTCGCCGCCGCCCGGCGTTTCTGTGACCGCTATTTGCGCGAGACTGCGCGCCGCCGCGCCGCCATTGCCCGCGCCCTGGCTGATCCAGAGGGCATGCGCGACGAGCTGGTGGCGCTGCTGCGCATGCACAGCACACACGTCTTTGCCGCCCTGGATGCGCGGTTGAGGGATGAGCGCCAGCGCGGCGCGACTGCTCTGCGCGCTCAAATCCAGCGCGATGGTGGGGTCGCGCCTACCTATGTGCGCGGGAAAGATGATCTGCGCGGCTTTTCTCCGGTCGTCATCGGCGTCTCAACGCTGCTGGGCGATGGGCGCTCCTACTACTATCACGATATCGACCGCGCCCTGATCGATAGCCCCGGCGCCGTGGCCTATGAGCCATTCATCGCCGTCGTCGGCGCGCGCCGGGCGCTGGGCCTGACACGCCGCCGCAGCGCAGCATTGCCGGATAGCGGCGAGCGGTTCGCTGATCCTGTGGAGCGCTGGGCTGCGCTCTACGCCGCGTTGGGTGACGCCTCACGCCTGAGAATCGTACGGCTGCTCGCCGAGCGACCACGCTATGGGCAGGAGCTGGCGGCGGAGCTAGGGATGTCCGCCGCGACGGTCTCGCATCACCTGGCCGCCCTGGAGAAGGCGGGCGCGCTCTCGATGGAGCGTCGCGCCCACCGCACCTATTTCACGCTCGATGCGCGGGCGCTGCGGATGCTGTTGCGCGCGGGCGAGCGATTCGCGCTGGGTGAGGCGGGGTCCTCTGGCGCTGCGGCGGCGGACGCGCGCGAAGAAGGGGCCTGAACATGCTGGCGAGAACCCTTCAGCGCGCGCAGTTTGCCCGCGCGCTGCGCTGGCGTCGCTTTGCCTGGCTGTGGAGCGGCCAGACGGTCTCGGCGGTGGGTGATGGCGCGTTCCTCACGGCGCTGGCTTGGCAGGTGCTCGTGCTGACTGGCTCGGCGGCGGCGATGGGCGCGGCGCTGGTGGCGATGACGATCCCGCTGCTGATCTTCATGCTGGTGGGTGGCGTCGTCGCTGACCGCCTGCCCCGGCGCCTCACGCTGTTATGGTCAGATGGCGGGCGCGCGGCGGTGACGCTGATCGTGGCGGCGCTGGGCTTCGCGCATCTGCTGCAATTCTGGCATCTGGTGGCGCTGACCGCGTGCTTTGGGCTGGCCGAGGCGTTCTTCCGCCCGGCCTACCAGTCCATCCCGCCTGAACTGGTTCCAGTCGAGGACTTGCCATCCGCGAACGCGCTGTCGAGTTTCTCCCGCAGCGTCAGCACGCTCATTGGCCCGGCGCTGGGCGCGGCGCTGGTGAGCGTCGCCTTGCCCGCTGGAGCCTTCGCCTTCGACGGACTCACCTTCGTCGTCTCGGCGGTCTGTCTGATGGCGATGGGCCGGGTGGCGGAGCATCCGCGTCGCGGCGAGGCCATTTCCGCGTCCGTGATTGGCGAGGCGGTCGAGGTCGGCGTCATGAGCGGCGCGAGGATGGCGGCGCCAGAGCTGGCCGAGGCTGCGCCCGCGCTGGAAGGCGGCGGCGCACAGCCAGCGGCGCCCGCGCGGCGGGGCATACGCGGCATGTTCACCGACATCCGCGAGGGCCTGGCATATGTCACTGGCTCGACCTGGCTGTGGCTGACGATTGCGCTGGCCTCGCTCGGCAATGTCGCCTTCGCGCCGCTGCAAGTCTCGCTACCGCTGCTCGTCAAAGACACCTACCATCAGGGCGTGTGGCTGCTAGGCGCCATCCTCACGGCGACCTCGGTGGGTTCGATCGTCGCAATGGTGGTGGTGGGTCAGTTCAAACGCATCCGGCGGCGTGGCATTGTCGCCTATGTCGCGCTGATCATCAGTAGCGGCGCGGTGGCGCTCTTTGGCGTTCCGCTGGGCGCGCTCGGTGTCGGCGCCCTGCATATCGGCGCGCTCGGCGGCGCGGGCGGGTTGCCAGCGGAAGCGGCGCTGGCGCTCGTGGCGGGCGTGGTCCTGGGGGCCGGGCTGGGCGTATTCGAGATCATCTGGGCGACGACCATGCAGGAACTCGTCCCGCCAGACAAGTTGGGGCGTGTCTCCAGCGTCGATTGGCTCGGCTCGCTCTGCCTTCAGCCGATTGGGCTGGCGGTGGTTGGCGCGCTGACCGATGTGATCGGCCCGGCGTGGATATTCGTCGCGGGCGGTCTGGTCAGCATGGCGCTCCCGCTGCTGGGGCTGCTCTCGCGCGAGATTCGCCATCTCGACTGAAGCGCGCCGCCAGACGACCGCGCCCCCTCTTGCTCGACGGTATCGCGTCGCCTGCCCGGCCTTTTGCGCTATCGCTGGCGGGCCTTTTGGGGGATACAGATCAGTTTTGCCGCAGGAAGCCCCAAAACCCTTGACACCATATGGGGCGCTATGGCAATATATGTGAGCGCCTCAAAACCGGAACACATTCTGACGGGACTTTGCGCCCTGCGGAATATGACCTGGATGAGGCGAACAGAGCGCCCCGGCGCGTTCCGGGACGCATGGCAAGATGTTCTTGAACAACCACATAGTGTGATGAGAGCGCAATGCGCGACGTGACGAGCATCCACGCGCATTGTGTATTACTGCTTCAATTTTGCCGAAGCGAGTGAGTTTGCTTGCGGAGGGTGAATTGTGTGCGCATGTAAGGCGCAGCCGAATCGCATCGGGCTGCGGGATGCGCGCGAATCGCTGACAGGCGCTCTGAAGGGAAACCGGAAGAGGAACATGCCAAGCGAAGCAGGGCGTTGGGAGGATGCCTAGGGGCCAGGAGCCGAAGAAGGGCGCGGAGAGCGGCGAAACGTGGATGGGGAGCTGCAAGCGAGCGATGAGCCATCCGAACCCGAATGGGGCAACCCGCCGACGGTCA
>DASVWQ010000417.1:0-3686 GCA_036393135.1 Ktedonobacterales bacterium | reverse complement strand
ACGACGGCGCGCGACGAGGCAGAGGCGTTTCAGGAGCGCGGGCCGCTGGCGGGTGTGCGGGTGATCGAGCTAGGCTCGTTTGTCGCGGCGCCCGCCACCACCCGCATTCTCGCCGACTTCGGCGCCGATGTCATCAAGGTGGAGCTGCCAGGCGCGGGCGACGAGCTGCGGCAGTGGGGCGTGATGGCGCCGACGAAGACGGGCGCCATCAGCGGATGGTGGCTCTCGCTGGCGCGCAACAAGCGGCTCATCACGCTGAACCTGCGCAGCGCGGAGGGCCAGGCGCTGGCGCTGAGGCTCATCGCGCAGAGCCAGATCGTCGTCGAAAACTTCCGTCCGGGGCGGCTGGAGAGCTGGGGGCTGACCTGGGAGCGGATGCGCGAGGTGAATCCGGCGATTGTGCTGGCGCGCATCTCGGGCTATGGTCAGACCGGGCCAATGAGCGATCGGGCAGGCTATGGCAACGTCAGCGAGTCGGTTGGCGGGCTGCGCTACGTGACGGGCTACGCCGACCGCCCGCCCGTGCGTGTCGGGGTCAGCATGGGCGACATGCTGGCGGCGCAGCAGGCGGCGCTGGGCGCGGTCATGGCGCTGCGGGTGGCCGAGCATACCGGAGTTGGGCAGGTGGTGGATGTGGCGATCACCGAAGCCGTTTTCGCTATGACGGAGGGCATGCTCACCGATTACGTCCACGCGGGCATCGTGCGCGAGCGCGCGGGCAACGAATTGCAGCGAGCGGCGCCGTCCAACGTCTACCGCACCGGAGACGGGAAGTGGATGGCCATCGGCGGCAACGGTGAGAACGTCTTCCGGCGCTTCACGCAGGCGATCGGTATGCCAGAGCTGGCGAGTGACCCGCGCTTCAGCGATAACCGCGCGCGTATCGACCACCACAAGGCATTGGATGCCATCATCGGGGACTGGACGGAGCGCCACACGCAGGCCGAGATTCAGGCGCTGCTCGACACGGCTGGCGTGCCCGCTGGGCCGGTGATGAGCATCGCCGATATCGCCGCCGACCCGCAGTTCCAGGCGCGGGGCATGATCGCGCGTGTGCCAGACGGGCGGTTCGCCAGTGGCGAGGCGGTCATGCCGGGCATCGTTCCGCGCCTGAGTGGCACGCCGGGCGTCATCCGCCACGCGGGCGGCGAGGTGGGCGCCGACAGCGCAGACGTGCTGGGTGGCCTGCTGGGCCTGAGCCAAGAGGAGCAGGCGCGGCTGGCGGCAGAGGGTGTCACGGCGGGGCCACGCGGCGCGGCCATCGCCGACAAGTCGCCGGAGACCTAGGCCCGCCCCGACTCGTGGACCTGGCCTGACATGGCGGCGGCTCGCGTGCGTGGCGTAGAATGATGCGGATGGGCGGGGCGCACGGGCGACGAGCGATGCGGGACGGACAGGCGAGATGGCGATTCTCAGGCCGAGCGGGATGCTGGAACAGCCGCAGCCAGGCGAGGCGTTGCGGCGGGCGCTGCGCTATGCCGTCGCGCTGGCCGAGGCCGGAGCGGGCGTGCTGGCGCTGCGCGAGGACGGCGCGAGCGGGGCTCCCGTCCAGTTCAGCGACGAGGGACGGCTGCTCGCGTGGGGCGTCAACCTCGACGCCGCGCGCCGTCTCGTGACCCAGCTCGCGCTGGAAGCCGCGCCGGAGCCGCTGGATGGCCGTCCGCGCGTCATGACCTCGCCGGACATCTGGGCGGGCGAAGTGGCGACGCTGACCCTGGCCGACGCCAGCGGCGGGGTGGGCGAAGTTAGCTTCCTCGGCGCCACTGGCTTCTCGTCGCGCCGCTCGCTGCTCGACCCGGAGCGCCGCCGCGCGCTGCTGGGGATGCTGGTCGCCGCCGTCCGCAGCCACCAGCAGGCTTCGCGCTTCCAGCAGGAGAACCGCCAGCTCAACTCCATCCTGCACTTCAGCGGCGACGGCATCGTGACGGTGGACGAGGGGCTGCGCATCACGGGCTTCAATCCGGCGATGGAGGCGATGACCGCGTGGCGCCAGCATGAAGTCGTCGGGCGCTTTTACTATGAGGTCGTGCGACTGCGCACGCCGCAGGGCGATCCCATCGGCCTCGACCGCGACCCACTGGCGCAGGTGATTGCCACGGGTAAGCCGATCCTCGACCGCGAACTGCTGCTGCTGGCGCGTGATGGCCAGCGCGTCAACGTCTCCGTCACGGCGACCGCCGCCGCCGCCAGCGCCGGGCAGCAGGTCAGCGCCGTGATGAATGTCCGCGACATCACGCGCAGCCGCGAGACCGAGGAGATGCGGACCACCTTCATCTCCGTCACCTCGCACGAGCTACAGACGCCGATCGCCATTATCAAGGGCTATGCCTCGACCCTCGCCCGCGAGGACGCCACCTGGGACGCCGAGGCCGCGCGCGAGCCACTGCGCGCCATCGAAGAGGAGGCCGACCGCCTCAGCCATATGGTGGCCAACCTGCTCTACGCCTCGCGCATCCAGGCGGGCGGGCTGAAGATGGAGCGGCAAGAGGTGGACCTGGCGGAGCTGGCGCGCGGCGTAGCGCGTCGGATGATGGCGCGCAGCCCGGAGATAGACATTCGCGTGCGGATGCCGACTACGCTGCCGCTGGTGCTGGCCGACCGCGAGCGGGTCGAAGAGGTGCTGATGAACCTGCTGGACAACGCGATCAAGTACTCGCCGCGCGGCGCTCGCATCCGCGTGCGCGGGCAGTCCACTGGCGAGGAGGTCATCGTCAGCGTGATCGACGCCGGGCAGGGCATTCCGCTGCGTGAGCAGGAGCGCATCTTCGAGCGGTTCCAGCGGGTGGATAACGCCGCCAGCCGCCGCACGCAAGGCGCTGGCCTGGGCCTCTACATCTGCCGCGCGATCGTCGAGGCGCATGGCGGGCGTATCTGGGTCAACAGCGAGCTGGGGCGTGGCTCGACCTTCTCGTTCAGTCTGCCGCGTGGCGAACCTGCCGCCGCGCCGCTAGTCATCTTCGGCGCCGCCAGTGATACGTCGCAGTCATCCGAGGCGCGCGACACGGCCGCGCTGATCGCCGGGAGAGAGTGATGGAGCAACCGCAGATAGACCCGCGCAACATCACGGTGCTAGTGGTGGATGACGAGCCTCGGCTGGTTGATGTCGTGCGGCTTAACCTGGAGATGGAGGGCTATCGCGTCATTACCGCCGCGAACGGCTACGAGGCGCTAGAGCGGCTCAAGACCGACCTGCCCGACATCGTGGCGCTAGACGTGATGATGCCCGATATGGACGGCTTTGAGACGCTGGCGCGCATCCGCGAGGTCTCCAGTGTGCCCGTGCTGATGCTGACGGTGCGAGCAGAGGAGGGCGACCGCATTCGAGGGCTGGAGATTGGCGCCGACGACTACATGACCAAGCCCTACAGCCCGCGTGAACTGGTCACGCGGATCAAGGCATTGCTTCGTCGCTCTTTCACGCCTTCGCCCGCGCGCAAGACCCGCATCGTGGTGGACGATGACCTGACGATAGACTTCGGGCGGCATGAGGTCATCGTGCGCGGGCGCAAAGTGGCGCTGCGTCCGACGGAATACCGGCTACTGTATCACCTCGTCACCAACGCCGGGCGGCTGATGACACACGAGACGCTGCTCTCGAAGGTCTGGGGGCCAGAGTACCGCGACGAGGGCCACTATCTGCGCCTGTACATCACCTACCTGCGCCAGAAGCTGGAGCGCGACCCGGC
>DASVWQ010000416.1:0-2168 GCA_036393135.1 Ktedonobacterales bacterium | reverse complement strand
CGCGCGGCGGCCAGGCCGACCATGCCCGCGAATGCGCGCGGCGTATTCTCGAGCTGCATATAGCGCCGCGCCGCCGCGATGGCTCCAGGCGTATCGCCTGCCATCACGCTCTGCTCCGCCGTGCGGATCAGTGTGCTACCGATCAGGCCGCCAGAGACG
This sequence comes from Ktedonobacterales bacterium, assembly GCA_036393135.1. Lineage (GTDB taxonomy): Bacteria > Chloroflexota > Ktedonobacteria > Ktedonobacterales > JADMIN01 > JAKAIY01. The sequence goes on along the minus strand of DASVWQ010000416.1, from coordinate 2,009 downwards.
GGCATCGAGGCGGCTGCGGGCAGCGCCGACGCGCCTGCCGGGACGCTGGCGCCCAGCGCATTCACCGCGAAGGCGGCGGTATAGAGCATCGGCCAGACATCGTGATGTTGCGTCTGGCGCATCACCGTGCCGACTGCATGGACATAAAGCAGCGCCTGCCCCGCCGTCGTCAGCGCGGCGGTATCGCCCTGGGTGACGGCGGAGACGCGCTCGGCCACCGCCAGCGCCATACCGTTGATGATGCCGCGCGGGGTCGCGCCTGCCCGCAGCGCCGCCAGCGTCGCATCCGCCGCCGCCGCGCCATCGCCCACAAGCAGCGCCCGCTGATAGGCTGGCCCGGCGTTCTCCTCCTTCGGGATCGCGATGCGCGTCTTCATCCAGCTCAGATCGTGCGCGGGGTCGTCGGCGTAGGCCTGCGCCGCCTCGCCCAGCGCGGAGTTCGGCGTCGCGTCGCCCAGCAGGTTCGTCACCCAGGTGGTGAAGGCGGGATAGTGGCCGCCCCACTCTGCCATGTCCATGATCTCGCTGGCCGCGACCACGGCTGTCAGCGGCATGCCATTGCCGACGAAGCGGAAGCGCAGCGCGACGTAGATCGCCTCCAGCACCGCGCGGTAATCGGCGCCGGTCGCGTTGAGGCCCAGCAGCACGCGCCGCAGCGTCTCCACATCGCGCGCGGCGAAGGCGTCGGCCACCGCCTGATGCACACTTTTGCCGCCGGGGATCTCCATCGGCTCGATTGGGTCTGGCAGGGCTGGCTCCGGCTCGCGGACGTGCTTGCGAATGGCCTCCCGCGTCGCCATAAAGCCCTGGACCAGCGGAACGGCGGACGCGATCTGGCGGCGGTCCTCCTCGGCTGGCTCTGGCCCCAGCGGAATCGCCTTCATCCAGTCGGCGATCCGCCCGCTGACGGCGAGGGCGCCCAGCGCGCGTGGCGAGGCGCCGCCCCACAGCGCGTCGATGCCCACGCGGCCACCGATCTTGCCGGGCTTCATGTTGCGCTGGCTGAGCAGCTTGAGGGTCTCGCTGATGACGCGCGCCTCATCGCCATCGGCGATGGCTTCGGCGAGGGGGGTGGAATCCGCGTAGAGCATCATAGACATGCGCCTGCATCGCTCCTTTATCGTTCTCTTGCTCGTTATCGGCGGCGATCACGCGCCGCTCTGCTCGCGCAGCTCACGAATCCGCTGCTCGATGGGTGGAATGCTGATATAGTCTTCGTCCAGCATTTTGTAGGCGCGCTGGAGGTACAGTTCCGCCAGACGCGCGCCCAGGTCGTCGGGACGCAGGGCAACCTCGGCGAGCTGGTCGGCGCGATACTTGTCGGGCAGGGTCGCGGCGAGCGCGTGGAGCTGGCCGCTCACGTCACCCAGCAGGTGGGTATCGCGCCCGTCGATGGCGTAGCGCGCCTGCCCGATCAGACGGGCAATCTCGCCGAGACGGTCGCGCTCTGGCAACGCGCTGGCGGCCACCACCGCCGCATCGGGCTGCCCGCCCGTCGGCTGGCTCGCGCCACCACCCCGCGCCGCGCCGCCCGCCTGACCGCCGCTGGAGACGGTCGCGGGCCAGCGCGCCTGATACGCCGCATAGCCGCTCCCGTAATCGGCGCAGGCCTGCGCCGCGAAGGTCATGCGCTGGGAATCGTCGGAGATCAGCAGTGTGCCGATGTCGCAGAGGTCGTCGTCGCGCGCCTCGGCCATCTGAATCAGCGCGTCGAGGCTCTTGACATCCTCCAGCATCGGCGGAATTGGCATCGCGGACATCGCGCCGCTGTCGCCCAGCGCGTCTGGCGGGAGCTGCCCCGCGAACATCGGCGGCAGGTACTTGCCCAACGAGAAGGAGATGGGCAGCGTCACGCAATAGGTGGCGACGTAACGTTCGACCGGACCCGACAGGCGCGCGTAGAGAATCGCGTGGCCGCGCGGCGTATGCTCGTCACCGCGTTCAAAGCGCAAGCTCATGGTTGCCACACTCCTCCGCGCCCCAGCCCGGACGCTTCCAGGGAGCGCGCC
>DASVWQ010000415.1:0-4553 GCA_036393135.1 Ktedonobacterales bacterium | reverse complement strand
GACGTTGCCTTGCCGCCCTGTGCGCGCGTCCGCTCGATCAGTTCTTTCACGCTTCGCATGTTCGTCATCCACGGGCCATGAAGGCGCCTCTACTGGAAATAACTTCGTATCTGTAACCATTTTAAATTACGAATCCCGCATCGTCAAGGTTGCGTCGTTCGCTGCGCAGCGGCTGCGGGCGAATAGGGCGCCGAGTGACAGGCGGGCGAGATAGACGAAAATTGACAGTGGGTCGGCGCGTCGTGAGAGATGACGGCGCCAGCCTGCGGGCGCCGTCCTTACTCGCTCAGCTTGCCCCGGACAGAGGAGACGCCGGAGATGGATTCGCGCCCACCAGAAGATGCTGACGCCGCCGAGCGTGCCCGACGGCTGGAGGCGCTGCGCAACCTCAGCGCCCGGACGCCCGCCACGCCTACGCCGCCATCCGTCCCCCGCCCGCATCCCGCCAACCTGCTTCGCCGCTCCGCCGCGCCCTGGTTGATTCCGCTGTTGCCCGTGGCGCTGCTGGCGCTGATCGGTATGCTGCTACTGTGCGGGTGACTTGCGCCCGCGTGGTATGGTGGCCGCGCCGCGCTGCTCCCGGGGCCGCAGCCCAACGCCACACAGCTCGCGGCGACGGGCTACGCCAGCGCGCCGCTGCTGGTCGCCGGATGGCAAGCGGCTGGCGCTGCTGAGCGGCGAGTTGAACTCGCTCATCATCTGGACGGTGAAGTGATCTTCGCGCCCCTCTTGACCTTCCAGTCGCTGGAAGGTGTACGCTGCTCATACAGAGGCTCGTGGGTGAGCGAGCGTGACCGAGCGTGAGAGAGGAGGCGCGTGATGGCGACCGTCGGGACGGCCAGGCCAGCCAGGCGCGGGTATGCGGCGCAGCGGGGCTACACCATTGGCCAGGTGAGCCAGCGCACGGGCATCCCCGCGAAGACGATCCGCTATTACGAGGACGTGGGACTCCTGCCGCGACCTGAGCGGGGGGAGAATCAGTACCGCCGCTACAGCCAGGGCGATGTCAACCGCCTGCTGCTGTTGCGGCGCATCAAGCTGCTCGGCGCGCCGCTCGCCCAGGCGAAGACGCTGCTGGCGGGTGCGACCGATGCGCGCTGCGTCGATGCGCAGGAGGCGCTGCTGACGCTGGTCGATGACCGACTGACCGCGCTCGATCAGCAGATCACCGAGCTTCTGGCATTGCGTGACCAGGTTCACGACTACCGGCGCGAGTTGGAGTCGTGCCGAAGTGATGAGACGACCGCCTTCCGCGACTGCGCCGACATGCGCTGCATCGGCGCGCCGCCCGAAGACGCGAGCCATTCAGATGAGGAGACCTGCTGTGGAGACGACTGCTCACACGACCTGTTGTGACGGCCCAGACTGCTGCCCGTGCCCTGAGTGCGGCGGCAGTTGCGGTTGCGGCTGCTGCTAGCCACCCGCGCCATTCCATCTATCCGCCAGTTATCCGGGCGCCCGGACGGCTGGCGGTTTCGTGTGTCTCGCGGGCGATGTGCGGCGAGCACGCTCAATGCCATGCCGCCGCATTGCCCAGAGACATCACATTTCCAATCTTCATCCAATGAAGATGCGGTACAACATCTGGGAGCGTGATGTCCGTAGAGCGTCGCGCCGCCAGCGAGCGGCAGAGGCGCGCGGGCGGCCCGTCAGTCGTGGGCCAGTCGTGATGTGTGGGATGAACTGATGCATATCCTGATTGTCGAAGATGAGCAGCGCCTCGCCCGGCTCATCAAGCGTGTGCTGACCGAGGAGCGCCACGTCGCCGACGCCGCCTACGATGGCGCCGAGGGGCTGGCGCTGGCGGTTTCCGGCTCCTATGACATGATCATTCTCGATCTGATGTTGCCGGAAATCGACGGGCTGGAGATCTGCCGTCGGCTACGCGCCCAGCGCATCGAGACGCCAGTGCTGATCCTGACGGCGCGTGGCGCGGTGGAGGACCGCGTGACGGGGCTGCGCGCGGGCGCCGATGACTACCTCGTCAAACCCTTCGCGATGGCCGAACTGCTGGCGCGGGTGGATGCGCTGCTGCGGCGGGGACGCGCGCTCAACGAGATGACCCAGCTCAAGGTCGGCGACCTCGCGCTCGACCTGACCCGCCACGAAGCGACGCGCGGCGAGCGGGTGATCGAGCTGACGGCCAAAGAGTTCGCGCTGCTCGAATACCTGATGCGCCACCCCGGCCAGGCGCTGACTCGCACACAGATCCTCGATCACGTCTGGCAGTACGACGCCGACGCCATCTCGAATGTCGTGGACATCTACATTCACTACCTGCGCGACAAGATCGACCGCGGCTTCTCGCAGCCACTCATCAAGACCATTCGCGGGGTGGGCTACAGGATCGCGTCATGAGCAATGCGGCGGGCGATGAGGCCAGGCTAAGCGCGCGGCGACTGCGCTCGCGACTGCGCGAGGCGAGCGTGCGCCTGCCGCGCCCGGCGTGGCTGCGCTGGCCCAGCCCGCGCGCCGATGTGGCGGACCCCTCGGCGGCGATGTTCCAGCGCATCCGCCGCTCGATGACGCTACTCTACGCCGCCGTGCTGGCGGTGACGCTGCTGCTGGCAGGGACGGTACTCTACGTCGCCGTCCAACAGACCGTCCAGCATACGATCATCGAGCCGGCGCAACGCATCCTCAGCGACGACATCACCAACCTCTCCGGCGACTGGATACGCAATCAGGCCTTTGTGACAACCACTGGCGGCTGTCCGCTGGGTGGCCCTGACAGCAGCCGCATCATGTACGCCTGCTACGACACACATGGGCAGTTCCTCCAGGCGCCGTCCTACACGCTCTACGCTGCCGAGAATTACGGCGTCCAGTTCACCGATACCTCGCTGGCTCGCGCCGCCCTCGCCGCGCCCAGTGGCTACGCCTCCGACACGCAGCGCGGGACGAGTGGCGACGTGATGCGTGAGGCCTGCGTCGTGCGCGATCCATCCAGCGGCCAGGTCCTCGGCGTCGTGCAGGCGGGGCAGCCGATTGGCAATACGCTCGAACAGCTCCATGCGCTACTGATCCTGCTGCTGATCGTCGGCGGCTTCACCGTGCTGATCTCGGCGCTGGGCGGTTTCCTGCTCTCGGCGCGAGCGCTGGTCCCGGCGCGGCTGGCCTACAGCCGCCAGCAGCGCTTCATCGCCGATGTCTCGCATGAGCTGCGCACGCCGCTGACCCTGCTGCGGGCCGACGCCGAGACGCTGCTGCGCGGGCGGGCGAAGCTGAGCGAGGACGACGCCGAGTTGCTGGACGACATTGTGGATGAGACGGCGCGGCTGGCGGCGCTGACCAGCAGCCTGCTGACGCTGGCGCGCCTCGATAGCTCCGCCCGCCTGCCAGAGCGCGAGATGATCGATCTGGCGGAGGTGGCGGCGCAGGTGGCGCGGCGCGTGGAAGCCTACGCCAGCGAGCGCCAGGTGACGGTGCGCGTGGAGGCCGCGCCGGGCCTGCTCATCAGCGGCGCCCGCGACCTGATCGACCAGACGGCGCTGATTCTGGTGGACAACGCCATCAAGTATAATTCGCCCGGCGGGACGGTAGATGTGCGGGCCGAGCGGCGCGGCGAGTGGGTCGCGCTGATCGTGCGCGATACGGGGATGGGGGTCGCGCCGGAGCATCTGTGGCGCCTTGGCGAGCGCTTCTTCCGTCCCGACAAGGCCCGCACACGGCAGGATGACCAGGCGGGCGGCGCCGGGCTGGGTATCTCCATCGCGCGCAGCGTGGCCGCCGCTCACCAGGGGACGTTGACCTTCGCCAGCGCGCCGGGCGAAGGGCTGACAGCCACCCTGGAGCTGCCCGCCGCCCGCGTCCGCCAGGCCCCCGCGCCGCCGCCGGAGTCCGCGCCAGTGAGTGGCGGGTGAAGCTGCGGCTACGGGCCTGCGGGTTTACCCGCCCCTTCCCATCGTCGCGCCAGCGAGTCAGCAAGGAGTCGCCTGCCATGCCGCCTGCCATCAGCCATCCCTGGAATGTCTCACCGGAGGAGGCGGTGGCCATCCAGCGGCGGCTGGCCCCGCTGGCGCATGCCGCGCCACCGATCGACCTGGCCGATGTGCGGTTGGTCGCGGGGGTCGATGTCTCCTACGCCGACCGGGCGCGCGGCGCGGTCGTGGTCTATCGCTACCCAGAGCTGGAGGTGGTAGATCAGGCGACGGCCACCCTCGATGTGACCTTTCCCTATATTCCGGGGCTGCTCTCGTTCCGCGAGGTTCCGGTGGCGCTGGCCACGCTGGAGCGGCTGCGCGTCACGCCCGACCTGCTGCTCTGCGATGGCCAGGGCTACGCCCACCCGCGCCGTTTCGGCCTGGCGTGTCACCTGGGCCTGCTGACGGGGCTGGCCAGCATCGGCTGCGCGAAGTCGTGGCTGCTCGGCGCGCACAGCGAGCCAGGTCCGGCGCGCGGCGACCAGGCGCCCCTGCGCGATGGCGATGAGGTGATCGGCGTGGCCCTGCGCACACGCCCCGGCGTGCGCCCGCTCTACATCTCCACCGGCTACCGCGTGACGCTGGCCCAGGCGGTCGAGGTGACGCTGGGCTGCCTGCGCGGCTATCGCC
>DASVWQ010000414.1:0-6191 GCA_036393135.1 Ktedonobacterales bacterium | reverse complement strand
CCGGGCTTGCGCGGCTGCTCCTCGCCGGGGCGCACCACCGAGACAGGGACGACACCTGCCGGATAGCCCAGCACGTTGTAGAGCGTGGCGTAGACGCCGCCCGTCACCAGATCGCGGCTGGCGCCGTGCTGGAAGGCAGGCAGCGCCGCCGCCGGGCAGATGATGAGGTCGAAGGGGCCGCCGGGGTCGCTATCGAGCGCCTGGGCGAAGCGCCGCTGAAAGGCCATCTGCGCCTCTACCAGCCCCCAGTAGCGCGCGGTATCGCTGTAGCCGAGGTTGCGCGCGATGCTCGCCTGGGTCCGTTGTCCCAGGAGCCACAGCCCGCCGCCCGCCACCGCCAGCAACCCGCGCGGCGCGCCCGCCAGCGCCACGAGCTGGCCGATGCGCGGGTCACGCGGATCGCGTCCCAGGAAGGCTTTCGCCCCCGCGCCACCATCCGCGCTGAGGACGCCGAAGAAGATGTCGTTGGCCTGTTCCAGGTCCGGCGGACGCCACTCCGTCACCTGCGCGCCGCGCGCCGCCAGCAGCCCTGCCGCCTCCACCGTGGACCGCCGCACGCTCTGCGCGACCGGCAGGATGCCATCATCGGTGTAGTAGGCGACGCGCAGCTTCGCGATGTCCACACTGGCCGGATCGCCCAGCGGCCTCGGCGGCTCGGCCTCCGGCGCCGGGCCACCATTGAGGATGGAGAGGGCCAGCGCCACATCATCCACCGTGCGCGCCAGCGGCCCCACCTGGCTGACGATGGCGCGCTGCCCCAGCGGCATCCCGAAGCTGACGCCGTCGGGGAGACGCCCCGCCGTCGGCCTCAGCCCAACGATGCCGCAGAAGGCCGCTGGTACGCGGATGCTGCCGCCGATGTCGCTACCCAGCCCCAGCGGCGAGCCGCCCGCCGCGCGCAGCCGCTGGATGTAGGGGTCATCCTCGGTGGCGAGCGTCTGGGCGCGCGAGGGAAGACCGTAGGTCGCGGGTGTCCCGACGACATCAAAGCATTCTTTGACGGTGATCGGCGTCCCGTGCAGCGGCCCCAGTGGCTCGCCGCGCGCGCGTCGTTCGTCCGCTGCCTGCGCCTCGGCCCGCGCCGCGTCGTAGCGCCGGACCACCACAGCGTTGAGCTTGCCGTTGACCGCCTCGATCCGCGCGATGCTGGCCTCGACCGCCTCCACCGCCGAAACCTCGCCCCGCGCGATGGCGGCGGCGAGCGCGCTGGCCGAAAGCGCCATGAGTTCCTCGGTCGTCTCCACGATCTGTCTGCTCCTCACGAGGGTATGATGCTGGCCGCTGGCGGGACGGGGCGCTGGCGGTTGAAACCGCGCCTCAGGGCGGCTGGCGCCGCCACGAGACCCGCCTTCGCGGGTCCTATCACCGCCGTATTCCAGCGTGGTAAGCAATGTCGCCTACCATGCGCTGCGACACGCCACATGGAGTCCGCGCAGGCGGACCTTGTGGCCGAATGGCCCTTCAGCCGCGATTTCAACCGCCCGCCGCCCTAGCCGAATGCCGCGAGGGCGATGCTTGGCACGCGGGCCAGCGAGGGCTGCGCCTCCAGGTCGGCGAGCTGGCGGAAGACGCTGCTCCCGGCCTTGCCGCGCGTCACGAACCACGGTGGCGTCGGCGTCACGCGGAAGGTCGCCCGCACCACCGACTTCTGCGGCTGGTCGAACATCAGCGCATTGTGGACGACGCCATTGCCAGAGCGGATGTCCGTGAGCGCGTGGCCAGGATACGCGCCCCATGTGGTAACGCCCAGCGCGAAGCTCACCCCCGCCCAGTAGTTCACGCCGACGCTGCCGTAGCGCAGATTCGCCACGCCGCGCTCGACCGCCCGCGCCACCGCCGGATCGCGCAGCGAGGCTGGATGCACGAGCAGCGTCGCGTTTAGCGTCCCCCAGACCTGCTGGTTGCAGAAGTCCACTGCGCGGTCCACGTAGTCGGCCACGCTACTCGCCTCCAGCGTCGTCTCGGAGAAGAGCGCGCAGAAGGCCTCGGTGGTGAAGCAGATGTCGTCGCTGGCCTGCGCGTCTACGCCCGTGATGAGTGTCCACGGCAGCGCGCCGTCGCTCGCCTCGCCGTAGCGCTCGGCCTCCGGGTGCGCCTGGACGAACGCGGCGTAGCGGTCGTGCGAGCCGGGATAGTAGGCGGCGCGCGGCGGCGTCTGGCGCAGCAGCCCGCGCATCGCCTGGAGCAGTGGCTCGCGCTGGCCCCAGCCCGCCTGCTGAATGACCACACGGGTTGCGTTGCAGTTGAAGCCGGCGTTGTTGGTGAGCATGCTGACGATGTGCGCGGCCTGATAGGCGATGTCCGACCTGCTCCACGGCCCCGGCACGACAATCACCGGGCTGACGTTGCCCAGTTCTCCGGTGATGCGCTTGGTCAGCAGCGGTGTTCCAGCGGCCTTGCGCGCGGCGCCCTCTGGCCCAGGCCCCCAGACAATCGCGTCGAAGGTCTTGTCCGACCCGGTGATGTGAATCTCGTCGATGCCGGAGTGGTTGCAGAGGTACGCGCCCTCAGCCGCGCCGCCATAGAGCACACGCAGGTAGCCGCCCTCGATCAGCGCGCGGAAGGCCTCCTCCATCAGCGGGCCGAGATAGGCGTTGACCGGATTCATCTTGAAAGCGACGACCTGGTCCTCGACGAAGAGCTTGTAGAGCGCGTCGAGCGGGCCGATGCTGGAGACATTGCCCGCCCCCAGCACCAGCGCGACCCGTCCCGGCTGCTTCTGGCGATAGGCCACCGCCATCGTCTGCGGCAGGCCCTCCACCGTCACGCCGGGCTGCTGCCAGACCTCCGCCGTCACGCCCATGTAGAATACGCGGTCGTAGGTGGTCTGCGGGAAGACGCCCGCCACCACCTGTCCATCCGCCAGCGTGCGGACAGGGCCGGGGATGCGCGGCGAGCCGTAGCGCGCGATGTCGCTGAGGCTCGTGCGGAGCTGGCGCATGTGCTTCAGGGTGGTGTAGGCGCCCGTCGCCCACTCCTCCGCCGCCGCGGGCGAGGATGGGGGCAGCCCTTTGGCCTCCAGGCAGGCGGCTACCCAGCGCCCTTGCACGGCGTGGAAGTCGGCGATCAGGCGATCCATCAGGGTGATGCGGTCGCGCACGGAGACGTTGACCCAGGCGTCTTTGTGCTGCTGGAGGGTCGCCACAGCGGCGGCCATCGCGGCCTGGTCGCTAACCGTCTTGCCGTCAGCGCTGGTGGGGAACTGGAACGAGCCTTTATCGAGGATGGTCGTCATGCGGGGTACGCCTCCTGTGGCGCGTGGGTCTGGGCGCATCCGCGCGCAAACCTGAACACAACCTCGTATTGGCTCAGACTATACCATAGTCTCTATCCGCCGAGGCGCGGACTGGACGTGCGCGCACATGGTAATCCGATGTAGAATGGACGCACAACCAATGAACCCTCCGCGCCGACCTGTTGATGACGTTGTGTGTGGCGCCCCGCCGACGCTGGCGGCGCGCTCTGGGAGGTGTCCGCATGAACTGGTTTCGCCGTTCCGCCAAGCCCGATGACACGGTGGCGTCCCCCGCCGCCGCCGCATCCCCCACGCCAGCCGCGCCCGTAGCCGCCGCCGCGCCATCCCCCGCGCCATCTCCCGCGCCCACATCATCAGGCGCCTTCGCCTCGACGATGATGGACTATCCCCTGACCCTCCAGCATATTTACAACCGTGGGCGACGGCTCTTCGCGAACGTCGAAATCCTGACCCTCCTCGGTGACGACTACGAGCGCTCGACCTTTGGCGAAACCTTCGCGCGGGTCGAGCGGCTGGCGGGCGCGCTGGAGACGCTGGGCATCCGGCGGGGCGACCGCGTGGCCACCCTCGCCTGGAACTCCACCCGCCACTATGAGCTGTACTTCGCTGTGCCATGCATGGGCGCCGTCCTCCACACCCTCAACCTGCGCCTGGGGCCGCAGCAGGCGGGCTTCATTATCCAGGACGCCGCCGATAGCGTCATCTTCATCGATAGCGACCTCTTCCCGTTGCTGCTGGGCGTGAAAGACGCGCTCGGCAGCGTGAAGCATATCGTCGTGATGAATGGGCCGCTCCCCGAAAACACCGCAGGTCTGCCCCCCGTCCACGACTACGAGGAGTTGCTGGCCGCGGCGCCTGCCAACTACGCCTGGCCAACGCTTGACGAGCGGGAGCCAGCGGCGATGTGCTACACCTCCGGCACGACAGGCAACCCCAAGGGCGTCGTCTACAGCCACCGTTCGTCGTACCTGCATGCCTTCTCGGTGACGCAGACCGACACTATCGCCCTCTCGAATCTCGATGTCGCCTTCCCGCTGGTGCCGATGTTCCACGTCAACGCCTGGGGGCTGCCCCATGCGGCGGCGATGGTCGGCAGCAAGCTGGTCTTCCCCGGTCGCTTCATGGATCCCACCCATACGGCGCAGGTCATCTCGCAGCAGAAGGTGACGCTTGCGGCGGGCGTGCCGACGCTCTGGATCGGCCTGTTGCAAGTGCTGGCCCAGCGCGATGATTTCGACATGTCGAGCATACAGCGGGTGGTAGTCGGTGGCTCAGCCGCGCCTGCCTCGCTGATCGCGGGGATGGACGCGAAGGGCATGCCGCTGCTGCACGCCTGGGGCATGACGGAGATGTCGCCCATCGGCACAGTCTCGCGCCTGCGGGCTGAGCTGGTCAATCTGCCCGCCGAGGAGCAGCTCGCCTACCGCGCAAAGCAGGGCATCCCGGTGACGGGCGTGGACCTGCGCATCGTGAATCTGGACACTGGCCAGGAGGCGCCCTGGGACGGCCAGACCTTCGGCGAGATTCAGGTGCGCGGCCCGTGGATCACCGGCTCGTACTACCACGGCGACGACACCGAGATGGGCGCCTCGAAGTTCATGGACGGCTGGTTCCGTACTGGCGACGTGGCGACCATCGACCCGGAGGGCTACGTCCAGATCGTGGACCGCACGAAGGATGTCATCAAGTCCGGCGGCGAGTGGATCTCCTCGGTGCAGATGGAAGGCATCATTATGGGGCATCCGCAGGTGCTGGAAGCCGCCGTCATTGGCATGCCCCATCCGAAGTGGCAGGAGCGCCCGGTCGCGGTGGTCGTGCCGCGCCCGGAGGCGAAAGAGACTCTCACCCAGCAGGACATCATCAGCTACCTGGAACCGCAGGTGGCGAAGTGGTGGCTGCCCGATGAGGTCATCTTCCTGGACGCGCTGCCCAAGACCAGCGTGGGCAAGTTCGACAAGAAGGTGATGCGCGCGGAGCTGGCCGATAAAGTCCACCTCGGCGATCCCGATGTGCCCCCCAGCAAGTAGGGCGACGGCAGCCCCCACCCTCTAGCCCCCTCCTCCGTTTTGCGGGAGAGGGGTTGGGGTGGGGGCTGGCGCGTTTCAGCCTGCGGGCAGGCGGCGGAGGTACTGTTCCCAGGTGATGACGCCGACGGCGTGGTCGGGCGTGAGGACGGCGGAATTGCGAAAGCCATCCCACGGCGCGCCGCGAATGGGCGCCGGGCGCAGGGTGGCGGCCCGCCCACGCACGCGCAGGTAGGTCGCGGCCATCTCCTCCAGCGTGAGGATCTCTGGCCCGCCCATCTCCTCCGTCGCGCGCAGCGGCTCGCCCCCGGCCAGCGCCACCAGCCGCGCCGCCACCTCGCCCATCTCGATGCTCTGGAGGCGGACGCCTTCTGGCACGGCGACCTCCGCCGCGGTATCGATCCCCAGCGAGCGCAGGAGGGTCGCGATGAAGCCGTGGAACTGGGTCGCCCGCACGATGCTCCAGGGCAGCGGTGACTGGCGAGTCAGCGTCTCCGCCGCCGCCTTGGCCATGTAGTAGGGCGTGGTGGCGCGGTCTACCCCGACGATGGAAACGTAGATGATGTGGGGCTTCAGGCCGCTGGCCTGGGCGGCGGCCAGCAGGTGGCGCGTGCCGTCCACATCCGCCGTCTGGGGCTGCTGTGAGTTCGACGCGGCATGAATGACCACACGAATGCCCGCGAGCGCCGCCGCCAGCCCGTTGCCCGTGGCGAGGTCGCCAACGGCCACCTCGACTCCCGCGACCGGAGCCGCCGCCCCCGAATGCGTGAGGATGCGCGCACGCCGCCCCTGCGCGGCCAGCCGCGCCACCACGACGGCTCCCAGCTTACCCGCGCCCCCCGTCACCAGGATGTCCGTCACGCCAGAACTCCTTTCCAGCCACGCCGTTCAGCCTCGCGCGGCCTCCTCGG
>DASVWQ010000413.1:0-3662 GCA_036393135.1 Ktedonobacterales bacterium | reverse complement strand
CAGGCGCTTGGCGACTGGCTGGCGCTGCTCTGCGCGCTCTTCTGGGTCGGTGGCCTCTTCTGGGAAGAGTTCACCCTGCCCGCGCGCTATGCCACTGATCCGCTGGTGGCGCTGGGCGCGCGGCTGGGCGCGCGGCGGTTCCTGCGGCTGGCGCCGTGGGCGCTGGGCGGCGCGCTGCTGGCGGATGTCGCCGTGGCGCTGGCGCTCACTGTGCAGGTCGCTGGCTCATGGCGGGGCGCGCTCATCCCGCAATACTGGCAGGCGACGCTCTTTAGTGGCTCCTTCGGCGCATACTGGTGGCTGCGGCAAGTGACACTCGCTGTGGGGCTTGCCCTCACGCTGCTCGCCCTGCGCCGCGCCTCACGTGACGCCGCCGACCTCGCCCACCTGCCGGAGGAGCCTGGCGCCGCCGATACGCTGGCTGCCGGGGAGCCGCCGCCGTGGCCGCGCGCCGCGCTGGAGGTCATCCGCCAGACGCCGACGCTGCCTCGCCGCCTCGCGCGCGGCGTCGCCGACCGCCCGTTCGCCCGCCAGATGGAGGTGGCGCTGGGACTGCTGCTGCTCTTCGCCTTCGCCATGTCGGGCCACGCCGCCGCCACGCCGCCCAATGAACGCGCCTACGCCGTCACAGTGGACCTCGCCCATCTGATCTTCTCCGCCGTGTGGCTGGGCGGGCTGCTCTACATCAGCGTCGTCCTGGTTCCCGCCGCTCGCGCCCTGCCCGCGCGAGCCAGGACGTGGCTGCTGGCGCGCGGGGTTCCGGAGTTTAGCGTGGTCGCCATCGTCAGCGCGGCGGCGCTCGCCCTCACTGGCTCGCTCAACGCCACCGTCCACCTGACCTCGCTGGCTCAGTTCGCCAACACCGCCTATGGCCGCGTACTCTTCGTCAAGATCGAGCTATTCCTCATCATGGTCGCCATCAGCGCCTTCCACGCCTTCTGGCTCCGGCCCCGGCTCTCGCTTGCGCTCGCCCGCGCGCGAACAGCGCAGCCCATAGCGCGGCGCCCGGCGGGGGTCAGCGCGGAAGTCAGCGCGGCCCATAGCGGCGCCGGGGAGGCGCAGAGCGCGGGCCTCACGCCGACGCTGCCACGTCTGGTCGCCGCGCCCCCCGCTCGCGCCGCGCAGAACGGCCACTCCACCCACAGCGCCGCCGATGACGAGGTGGTCGGCCTGCGCCGCCACATGGAGGACTGGCTGCGACGCGAGGCGCTGCTGGGCGTCGGCGTGCTGCTCTGCGTTGCGCTGCTGGCGCTCTTCGCTGGCTCGCTGGCGCCCGCCCAGGCCAGCGCTCCCACCAGCGCCGCCACCATCTTCAGCCAGACCCACACCGTCAGCGGCTACGCGATCACCCTGCGTGTAGACCCGGCGAAGTTCGGCCAGAATACCTTTACCGTAACCCTCGCCAACGCAAGCGGCAAGCCCGTCACAGGCGCCTCGACGCTGCTGCTGACCGACGACCTGGATATGGACATGGGCCAGCAGTCCGTGCAGGCGCAGCCTGTCGTCGCGCGTCCCGGCGTCTACAGCGCGCAGGGTCAGCTCACGATGGCGGGCCACTGGAGCGTGACGGTCAAGGTTCTGCCGCCCGGCGCGAAAGACTTCATCACCACCAGCTTCAAGCTTATCGCTGGCTCATGAGCCGGGCTGGCGCATGATGATGTTTCAGAATACAGGCCGAACAGGCGCGGTTTGAACCGCCAGCCGCCCCCGCGCGATGTCGGTGTTATCTCTACATCATCATCAACCGCAGCCACCTTTCCTGTCCGCTGGCCCCTGGATGATAGACTGAGCGGGAGCGCGGCGCGCTGAGGCGTCGCGTCCACCGCAGGAGGTTCCGCCGTGTCGTCCGCTTCTCATCCACCCACCCCATCTGAACGCGAGTGGTACGACGCCGTGCGCAGCCACACCATCGCCCTGACCCACATTCGCAGCGTCAGCCCGCACACCAGCGAGAACGACGTGGGCGAGGCGATCATCGGGCTGCTCGGCGCGGATGACCTGGCCGACGCCTACACCGCGCTCGGTCTCGACCCGATTCCTGGCGATCCGTGGGGCCGCGCCAACGCTTACGCCTTCGTGCGCGGGCGCTCGACGCGGACGGTGACGCTGATGGGCCACTTCGACACGGTGGACACCGCCGACTATGGCGCGCTGGAGCCGTGGGCGCTCGACCCCGACGCCCTGCGCGAGCGCCTCGACGCCCTCGCCGCCATGACGCCGGGCATCCGTGAGGACGAGGACGCCGCGCCCGGCGACTGGCTCTATGGACGCGGCGCGGCGGACATGAAGAGCGGCGTGGCGTCGTGCATCGCGCTGCTGCGCCACTATGCGCGGCTGGCGCGCGAGGGCGAGCCACCGCCGCTCTCCATCATCATGATCGCCACGCCCGACGAGGAGAACGAGTCCGCTGGCGCGCGTGAGGCCGCGCGGCTGCTGGGACGCCTGCGCGCCGAGCATGACCTCACCCTCGTCGGCGCCATCAACACCGACTACGTGACAGCGCGCTTCCCCGGCGACGACCGCCGCCCCGTCTACACCGGCTCCATCGGCAAGCTGCTGCCCTGCGTCTATGTCATTGGCCAGTCGTCACATGTCGGCGAGCCATTCGCCGGGCTGGACGCCAACCTGCTGCTGGCCGAGATCATCAGCGAACTGAGCATGAACCCCGACCTCTGCGAGACGGTGCGCGGGCAGACCACCCCGCCGCCTGTGACCCTGCGCGCCTGCGACACCAAGACCCGCTATGACGCGCAGCTCTCCTTCACCGCCTATGTCTGGCTGAACATGCTGACCCTGGAGCGCACGCCCGCCGAGGCGCTGGCGCTGGTCCGCGCGGGCGCGCAGGCCGGGCTGGATCGCGCGCTGGCCCGCATCTCCGCCGCCGAGCGCGCCTGGACCGAGCGGCACGGCGCCCCGCCAACGGGTATCCCCTCGCGGCGTGACGGCGCGGCCATCACCTGGGAGGAGCTGCGTGGCGAGGTCGTGGCGCGGGTGGGCGAGGCGGCGGTGGCGGAGGCGCTGGCGGCGGAGTGGTCGCGCTGGCCCGCCGATCTCGACAAGCGCGAACGCTGCGTGCGGCTGGTCGAGCGGCTCTGGACGCTGAGCCAGCGCGAGGGGCCAGCGGCGGTCGTCTACTTCGCGCCGCCGTTCTATCCCGCTGTTCCCGCCGTCGCCTCGCCTCTGCTCGACGCCATGCGCGCGACGCTGGCCGCCCACCCGGAGGAGCGGCTGGTCGAAGAGGAGTTCTTTCCGCTGCTCTCCGACATGAGCTTCCTGCGCCTCGATCCGCTGGTGGACGCGACGGCGCTGGTGGCCAACATGCCCGCCTGGCGCGATGATCCATCCGCGACGCCGGGCGCGTATGGCCTGCCACTGGCCGCGATGCGCGCCCTCGACATGCCCGTCATCAACATCGGGCCATACGGGCGGGCGGTGCATCAGCGTGGCGAGCGTGTGCTGATGTCCTTCTCGTTCGGCGCCGTTCCCCAGCTCATCGCCGAGACCATCGCGCGGCTGGCGGAGCTATCGGGCGAATAGCCCACTTCACGCGCTCCGCCGCGGCCCCGCGCGGTCCAGCCCGCCGATCAGGACGGTGATGGCATAGTCGTAGCTCTGCTCCAGGTCGAGCGGGATGCCGAAGCCGCCCGCCGCTTCCAGTGAGA
>DASVWQ010000412.1:0-10457 GCA_036393135.1 Ktedonobacterales bacterium | reverse complement strand
CTGGCCCTGGCGAGATAGGCGAGATATGCGCGCGAGGCGTCTTGTCCCACGCCGCGTGTGCGCCTATACTGGTGGCGTTGCGGGCGGGCCATCATGTCGAGTATGCGCGGTGACGCGCGCCGGAAAGTGAGCAGTGGCATGGCAGTGTCTGACAATTCGACTCCTTCGGCCGAACAGCCGACGACGGTAGCTCCGGCCAGCGCGCCGCAGCGCGATACGGGCAAGCTGGGCCGGCGCGCGCTGGTGGGCGTGGCGGCGGTGAGCGTCTGCGCGGCGGGCGTGGCGCTGACCCCGGCGGCGGAGCGTCTGGCGCAGCAGGTGGGCCAGGCGGCGATTGACCAGGCCTATGCCGCTGGCATCGCCGCTGGGCGGCAGGCGCTGCTGGGCGAGTTGGCACAGCTCGAGGGCGTGCCGATCGACGCGGCGATTGAGGTGGCCAAGCTCACACGCCTGGCGGTACTCTACGTCGTGCGGCCCGTGGCGCAGCTTTTCGCCACCATCGCGGGCGACGCGCTCGGCGGGTTGATCGCCGCGATCAACTCGGCGCAGAGCCACCTGGCCAGCATCAACGTCCACATCGACCAGCTCGACCAGCTCAAGACGCTCTTCGGTCAGTGGCAGCACGGTGTCGAGCAGCTTCCCGTCTCGCTGACCAGCTTCGCGACCGCCGACATCGATAGCGCGGAGAGCTACCTGAACGCGCTGAAGAAGCATATCCAGCAACAGCAGAACTCGGCGAAGTAGCGCAGGTGGTGAGGAGCGGATGGCGGCGCGAGCGGGCTGTTTTAGCCGTCCGCTTCCACTACATGCCGCCAGCCAGCTTCGCATTGACCTTGACAGACGCGCGGCCCCGCCGATATACTCTGCCCAAGATGAGTACACACACCCAATCCGTCGACAATTACCTGGCCCTGAACGTGGCCTCGTATTATTACTGGTGGCGCTGCCCTCCGGCAACACGGTGGGCCGTTTCCGCTGGGTAAGAGATCGGCGTAAAACGGCGCGTGGCCGGAGGGTAAGCAGAGGAGATGACTCCTCTGCTTTTTTGTTGGCCACGAGTCCGCCCGAATTCGTCGCTAACTCCCCCACTGGCGCCACATTCGCCCTATAATCGTATGGGATGTGTGCTTCTTCGCAGTCGGGCCATGCGCAGGCGTCGCTGAACAGACAGCGCCGACCAGGAGAAGTGAGGTTCGCAATGATGACTGTAACGCGCGATGACTCATCGCCTGATGAACGCTCACGGCTCGCATCGTCGAGACCGGCGGACAGCGTGGACGACCAGCCCACGCCTGCCACGCCATATCCGCTGGCGAGCCGCGAGCGTCATCCCGAGAAGACTGTCGTGCGCGTGGGCGAGTCGCACATCGGCGCGGGTCGGCCTATCGTCATCGCCGGGCCCTGCTCGGTCGAGAGCGAGGCGCAGATCATTGAGTCAGCGCTCGCCGCGCGTGACGCGGGCGCCCAACTGCTGCGCGGCGGCGTCTTCAAGCCGCGCACCTCGCCCTACAGCTTCCAGGGGCTGGGCCTGGCAGGTTTGCCGCTGCTGGACCGCGCCCGCGCCGAGAGCGGGCTGCCCATCGTTACGGAGGTGATGGAGCCGGGCCTCGTCGGGCCGGTGGCTGAGGTCGCTGATGTACTCCAGATCGGTAGCCGCAACATGCAAAACTTCCCTTTGCTGCGCGCCGCCGGACATGCCAGCCGCCCCGTGTTGCTCAAGCGGGGCTTCGCGGCGACCATCGAGGAGTGGCTACTGGCAGCGGAATACATCCTCTCCGAGGGCAACCCCAACGTGATGCTGTGCGAACGCGGTGTGCGCAGCTTCGACCCCTCCACCCGCAACCTGCTCGATCTCGGCTGTGTGCCGCTGCTGGCCGGGCTGACCCACCTGCCTGTGCTGGTGGACCCCAGTCACGGCGTCGGGCGGGCCGATCTGGTCGAGCCGATGGGCGTCGCGGCCATCGCCGCTGGCGCCGACGGGCTGATCGTCGAGATGCACCCGCGCCCTGATGAGGCGCTCTCCGACGCCGAGCAGGCCATCACCCCCGCCACCCTGCGCACACTCGTCGAGCGCGCCGACCGCGTATACGCCGCGCTCCACCCCTAACGCCGCGTCCCGACGCCCACCCGAATTCGACTGGCGGCCCGGCGAGACAGCGCCGTCTCACCCGCTCCGTCCGCGCTCGCGCAGTCCCCCTTCGCGGGCGGCTCGCGCCCACCGCTTGCGCCCTGGCAGGCCAGAATAGGCCATCCGCCGTTAGTCCCCTTGCGCGTAATGAGTAGAATACCCTTGCGTTGAGTTGATATGTACAGGCAAAGGCGCTGACCTTTCCTTGATAGTGTGGCATTCAGAGAGACAGGCTCGTATGCGTTATCCACCTGACCGCGACCCAAATCGAAGGCCCGATGATGCTGCGCCGCCACCAGATCAGGGAAAGCGTGCGCGCACCATTCGTGATATGTTCGACAAACCGCTGAAGCGGCTGACCTCCGGGCCGCAGCGTCGCCGCCCGGCCAACAACCGCCGACTGGATGATCCGCCCAACGACTACGACCTCCACGCGCCCGATGCACAGTCGCCGCGCTCCAGACCGCGCTGGACCGCGCCGGGCGCCTACCTGCGAAGAAACGACCGGGGCCAAAGCGGCCCGCGCCCGGACGACCGGGGCCAAAGCGGCCCGCGTCAATACGATGCGCGTCCAGACGACCCGCGCCAGAATGAGCCGCGCGTCTACGACCCGCGCCAGAATGAATCGCGCCGTCAGCCCATGGGCGGGGCGGATGACCGCTATGGCGCCTCCCACAGCCAGAGCGACGCCTTCCAGGGGCAGTGGGGCGGCGAGCCGCAGCGTCCGCCCGACGGTGGCGGCGGCGACCGCGACGCACGCGGGATGAGCGCCGACGTGCGGTGGCAGCAGCCGGACTGGCTGAGTGGCGGGCCGCCGCCCGCGCAGTCGCCCGCCGACATGCCACCGCCGCTGCCCCAGATGCGCAATGCCGGGATTCGTCAAGAGTCGCCGCTCTACCAGCCGCCAGAAGAAGATCCGCAGCAGCAGACTGACTACCGCGCGACCAGCGCACGAGCCGCCCTGTGGGCCTCGCGCACGCCCTCGTATCAAGCCGACCAGCCCGCCCAGATGGCTCCCCGCGAGGTCGGCGAGGAGGAGCGCGGCTACTTCGAGGCGTATAACACCCGCCGCACTCCGGCCTCGCTGGCCCATGCGGAGGCGTCGATGTCGCGCACGCAGGTTGGTGAGTATGTTCCTGGCGCCACCAGCGAGGTCGAGCGTCTGCGCAAGAATGCGAAATCGACTGGCCGCACCTTCGGCCCCGCCCCCTATTTCTGGGAGCTGGTCAAGAAGCCGCGCCCGGCCTCGCCGCCGCTGATCCTGCTCTTCTGGCTGACCTCACTACTGGTCTTCGCCTCGGCCCTGCTCACCGCCGGCTACGCGGGCGTCTCGATCTATGCGGCGTCGCAGCTTGGCCACGCGCCCCAGGTCGAGGCCAAAGGCACGCCTGCCAGCGCCGGGTTGTCCTTCCAGCCCGTCGTCTTTGTCAGCCGCACCGACCATGTGCTGCTGCGCGGCTGGTTCATCCCCGGCGTGACCTCAACTGGCGCGCAGACCACCAGCAAGGCGATCATCATGGTCCACGGGCCTGGCTCCAACCGCGCGGACAGCGCAGTTGGCCAGCTTGCGCTGAGTGAGGCGCTGGCCAAGGCCGGATTCGCCGTGCTGACCTTCGACCTGCGCGACTCGGGCGCTTCGGCCAGCGCGCCGACGACGATGGGCTACCTGGAGGCGCGCGACGTGCTGGGCGCGGTGGACTTCCTGCGCACCGGCCCGATGCCTTATCCCAAGCTGGAGCGGCCCAAGGTAATAGGCGCCTGGGGCGTCTCGACAGGCGCCGTCGCGCTGCTGATGGCGGCAGCGCAGGAGCCAGCCCTCGGCGCAGTCGTCGCGGATAGCGCCTTCGCCCGCGCGCTGCCCATCGTGCAGCGCGACCTTCCCGCGCAGACGCATCTCTCACACGCCTTCACGCCGGGCATCATTCTGGCGGAGCAGGTCATGTATGGCGCGGACTACAACGCGCTGGCGCCGGTGAATGTGGTCGCGCAGATCGCGCCGCGACCACTTCTCTTCATTCAGGGGGCCGACGACACTTATATCCCGTCCGGCGACCTGGATGCCCTGACCCAGGCGGCCCAGCAAGGCAAAGGCGCAAAAGTGACGAGTTGGAGCGTCGAGGGCGCGAAGGATGGCCAGGCCTACCACACTGACCCGGCGGCGTATGTCGCGAAGGTCGTGGCGTTCTTCGATGCGAGTCTCGCGCCAGCGAAATAGTGGCCCGGCGCCCTGAGAGGAAAGTGTACCTGCCATGCGTGAGCCTCACTCGATCATATCGCGCAATGTGACACCCAGCGGCTACTTCGGCGATGGACAGCCCCAAGAACGCCCGCCTTGGCTCGTGTTTCGCCTGATCCGCGCCTTCTTCGAGGGCTTCCTGCCTATCGCCATCCTGGTGGCGCTGCTCGCGCTCTTCTGGGAGGCCAGCGTCATCGGGCGCATCTTCGTGACGCCCTATGGCATCGACGTGTTGCAGCGAGTGGCCGATGTCGCAGTCGGCGGTGGGCTGGTCGTCTCCGTGATCGTCTATCTCATCGCCGCGACACGCACGCTGCAGAGTGTCCGCGACCATCAGGTCAACGGCGAGCAACTTGAGGCGCTGGTGACTATCGTCGTCCTCATCTTCACCGCGCTCTGCACGCTGTACCCGCTCTTCCGCGCGCTGACCATGATCCAGCATCCCGCGCCCTAGCGCCGCTCCATCCGCCAATTGACATTCCCGCGCGCGACACCCGATACTGGCGTCAGCGATGTAGATATGGCGTCTGATGGCGGTCAGTGGCGAAAGGAAGGGCGAATGTCCTGGCTCACCTTCTGGCGGCGGAAGCGCGCGACGACGGCGCCTGCCGCCAGCGGCGGCGCGAACCTGGGCGGCGGGCGGCGGTACATGTCGGATGTTCCCTATGTCTTGCCCAAGGACCTCGACGAGACCAATCGGCTCGATTTTCAGCACTATATGCTGCGCAGCTTCTTCAAGGGCAACTATCTCGCGCCGATCCGCCAGCCGCGCGACATTCTGGATGTGGGCTGCGGCACAGGACGCTGGGCGGTGGAGATGGCGACCGAATTCCCCAATGCGAATGTGATCGGCGTAGACATCGCGCCGCCGCCAGTCTCCGAGGGCATCGTCGCGGCGACGGCGGACAATTACACCTTCGTCCAGGGGAATACGCTGGGGACGCTGCCTTTCGCCGACAACAGCTTCGATTTCGTCCACCAGCGCTACCTCATCCTGGGCATCCCCGCCGCCCGCTGGCCGCGCGTTGTAGGCGAGTTGCTGCGCGTGACCCGTCCCGGCGGATGGGTAGAGCTGGTCGAGACGGAGCCGCCGTCGGGCGCCCCGGCGATTGACCAGCTCGCGGCGTGGGGCGCGCAGCTCGTCAGCAAGCGTGGCATCGATATGGCGATGGCGCGGCAGGTCGGGCCGCTACTGGCGGCAGCGGGCGCAACCCAGGTCAACGCGCGGGCCTACACGATTCCGGTTGGCAAGCCTGGCGGGCGCATCGGCTCGATGATGGTAGTGGACTATCTGACCGCGCTGAATGGCGTGCGCGCCCCGCTGGCTTCATTGGGCATCGCGAGCGAGGCGGCGTTTGACCAGGCCATCGCACAGGCGCGCGTGGAGTTCGACCGGCGCGAGTTCCCCCAGAGCATCTACGTCGCCTACGGGCGCAAGGTGTAGCGCGGCAGACAGGCGGGTCCCTCACTCCGCGAACAGGCTCCAGAAGTCGGGACCGGGCAGCGCGTCCTGAGCCATGCTGGTGAACGTCCCCTGCCGTAGCAGCTCCTCGGCGGCCCGCCGCGCCGCGCCCAGCGCCACCCGCGCGAACCCGCCGCCGACGCTGACGCGCGCCACGCCCAGTTGGGCCAACTCAGGTATCGTGGGGGTATGCGGACCGGCCAGGATATTGACGGGGCAGCCCACCGCGCGGACCAGCTCGCCGATAGTCGTGGCGTCCGACAGCCCGATGGGAAAGACGCAATCGGCCCCCGCCTCACGGTAGGCGATGGCGCGCCGAACGGCCTCCGCAAGGCGTTGCTCGGCGTCGCCCTCGCCATGCAGATACACATCTACGCGGGCGTTGATGACCAGCGGGACACCCCAATCGTCGTTCGCCGCCGTCCGTATCGCTCGGATCAGGGCGGCCTGCTGCGCCACATCGACGAGCGTCGGCGCGCCAGTCTCGTCGCTGGCGGAATCCTCGATATTGACGCCGACCGCGCCCACCGCGACGATCCGCTGAATGGTTGCGAGCTTCGCTTCCACGCTGTCGCCGTAGCCCGCCTCGATGTCGGCGGTGACAGGGCATGCGACCGCCGCCACGATGCGCCCGACGGCCTCGACCATCAGATCGCGGCTCATGCGCTCGCCATCGTGATAGCCATTGGCGACGGCGACGCCCGAACTGGTCGTGGCGACCGCGCGGAAGCCGACGCGCTCGAACACACGGGCGCTGCCAGCGTCCCAGGCGTTGGGCAGGACGAGGATCGGCGGCTGCTGATGCCACTGCCGCAATTGCTCCGCTCGCGCCCGCTGCATTTCACGCCCGCGCTGCTGTGCGCTGTCCGTCATGATTGTCGTTCCCTCCGCATTGCGCTCGTTCTCACGCCATCCATATGCATTGTAGCGGCCTTCCCATGCCGCGCTCAACGCCAGAAGGCTGCGCGTCGCAGGGAGAAGCGGACGGCGAGCGCGGCGCCAGTCATGGCTGTCTGACTGACGCCCTGAAGCGTCAGGCGGCCTCCAGCACGCTCAGGCGCGAGACATTTGTCGCAGTCGAGCCACCGAAGCCGACCTACGGTGAGAGGTAGCGAGGCGGTCCGGCGAGCCGCTGCCGCCTCGAGACACGATGATGACGGACGTGGTATGCGCCGTCAGGCGAGCGTTGGGCGCGCCTCACCATTCGTCGCGATTCGCGGCTCGCGGGAGGCGCTTATGGCGCGCATGACCCCATCATCCTACGCTCTTGCCACTCAACACAAAACACAGGTCGAACGGCTGGCTGAGTTTGTCGTTCGCTCACGCTATGAGGATATGCCGCTCCACACGCGGTTTGCGCTGAAGGCGCATGTGCTGGACGCGCTCGGCTGCGCGATTGGCGCGCTCGACGCCGAACCAGTCAGGCGCCTGCGTCGGCAGATCGACCTCTTCGGCGGCCAGCCGCTCACCACGTTCATTGGCGGTGGTCGCTCATCGCCCGACCGCGTGGCGCTCTATAACGCCGCGCTCGTGCGCTACCTCGACTTCAACGACGCCTTCCTGGCTCCTGGCGAAACCTGCCATCCCAGCGATAACGTGGGGCCAGTGCTGGCGGCGAGCGAGTTTGCCGCTGGCAGTGGCAAGGACTTCCTGGCGGCGCTGGCCGTCGCCTATCAGGTCCAGTGTCGGCTCAGCCAGGTCGCTCCGGTGCGGGCGCGTGGGTTCGACCACACGACGCAGGGCGCCTACGCGGTCGCCGCAGGCGCCGCCAGAGCTCTCGGCCTTGACGCCGCGCAGACCGCCCAGGCGATTGCCATGAGCGGGACCGCGAACAACGCGCTGCGTGTAACCCGTACAGGAGAGCTATCCCACTGGAAGGGTCTGGCCTATCCCTTCATGGCATTTGCGGCGACCAACGCGGCTTTCCTGGCGCGCGAGGGCATCACCGGGCCACGCGAGGTATTCGAGGGAAACAAGGGCTTTGTCGAGACCATCGCTGGCCCTTACCTGATTGACTGGGGGCGCGAAGGCCTCGACGTGGTTACTCAGGCCATCCTCAAGCGCTACAATGCCGAGATCCATTCCCAGTCGGCGCTCGAAGGCATCCTTCAGCTCCAGGCGCGCTACCACCTCAGCCCGGAGGACATCGATTGGGTGCGCGTCGAGATCTTCGATGTCGGGTTCAACATCATCGGCGGTGGTGAGGAAGGCGACAAGCGTCTGGTCCGGACCAAGGAAGAGGCCGACCACAGCCTGCCCTATCTGCTGGCGGTGGCGCTCCTGGATGGCGAGGTGACGCCAGCGCAGTACACGCCGGAGCGCATCCAGCGCGACGACACGCAGCGGCTGCTCCGCAAGATCAGCGTGCGGCCAACGTGGCGTCTGAGCGAGCGCTTCCCCAAATTGATGCCTTGCCGGATCGAGATTTCGCTGCGTGATGGCCGCACTGTCGAGATTCAGCGCGATGATTACGAAGGCTTCCTCACGCGCCCGATGCCGTGGGGCCATGTCGTCGAAAAGTTCAATCAGCTCGCGGCCCCCTACGCGGAACGGACGCTGCGCGACGAGATTGTCGAGGCGGTGGCGAACCTGGAGCACATCCCGGTCGCGGAACTCGTGCGGCGCCTGGAGCATGTGGGCCAGCACAGCGCCACACGCGACGCGACTGGCAGCGCCGCGACGAGAGCGGAGACAGCGGCGCCAGCGGCGAGCAAACGCCAGACGGCGCCCAGGTCGGAGTTGACAGCGGGAAAGACAGCCATACGCACGCGCAAAGCCACCGCCGCAAGCAAGAAGGAGCGTGAATCATGACCACCACACGAGAACACACAAACCCACAGACCAGCGGACGGGCATTTGACTTCATCCACCTCAACCCGCGTGAGAGCAAGCCGCGCTCGCGTGGCCTGACCGAGATGCGCGGCCCGTACTATTCACCGATGGGACCGCGCTACCTGAGCGACCTGCTCGAGACGATGGGCGACTGGGTGGACAGCCTCAAGTTCGCGGGCGGCTCGTTCGCGCTGATGCCGCGCGAGGCGGTCAGGCAGCTCATCGAGATCGCCCACCGGCATGATGTGCTCGTCTCGACGGGTGGCTTCATCGAACGGGTGCTGGCGCGCGAGCCGGAGATGGTCGAGCGCTACATCCGCGAGTGCCGCGACCTCGGCTTCGACATTATCGAGATCTCCAGCGGCTTCATCACCCTGCCGACGGATGACTGGCTGCGGCTGGTCGAGCAGGCGCAGCGCGCAGGGATCAAGGCCAAGCCGGAGGTCGGCATCCAGTTCGGCGCAGGAGGGGCCAGCGCGGAGGCGGATCTCGCGGCGGAGGGTCTGCGCGATGTTGGCTGGGCCATCCGCCAGGCGCGGCGCTTCCTCGATGCGGGCGCCTACCTCATCATGATCGAATCGGAAGGCATCACCGAGAACGTCACGACCTGGCGCACCGACGCCGCAGCGGCCATCATCGACGCGCTGGGGCTGGAGAAAGTCATGTTCGAGGCCGCCGACCCGGATGTCTTCGCCTGGTACATCAAGAACTACGGCCCCGAAGTCAACCTCTTCGTGGACCACAGCCAGATCGTGCAGCTCGAAACACTGCGCGCGGGCATCTGGGGTACCAAGAACCTGTGGGGGCGCGTGATTACCTACAAGGGCTAGCAGCGCTGAGAAGCGCGCCATGATGGATGGCATCGCAATGGAGACCTACGATACACGCCTCTCGGCGGAAGAGCGGCTGATGGTTGAAGCTGTCGAGCGGCTCGCGGCTACGCGCATCGCGCCAAGGGCCGCCGAGATAGACAAGTCCAATGAGTACCCCTGGGACATCAAAGACCTGCTGGCCGAGCAAGATGTCCTCGCGATGCCCTTCCCTGGCATATATGGCGGCGTCGAGGCCAGCGAGCTCGCGTTTGCGCACGCGGTGGAGGCCATCGCGCGGGTCAGCATGACAGCCTCGCTGATCGTGGCGATGCAGCAGCTTGGCGCGCTGCCAATCCTGCTGGGTGGGTCAGACGAGCAGAAGCGCCGCTATCTGCCACGTCTGGCCAGTGGCGAGTGGCTGGTCGCCTATGGCCTCACCGAACCGGGGGCTGGCTCTGATTTCGCCGCCATCCGCACGCGCGCCGAGCGCCACGGCGACCACTACACGCTCACCGGGCGCAAGCAGTTCATCACGAACGCTGGCCTCGCCCATGTCAACGTGATCTTCGCCGTCACCGACCCGGCGCGCGGCGCGGAGGGCGGCATCAGCGCGTTCATCGTCGAGGCGGACACGCCCGGCTTCCGCGTGGGCCGGATCGAGGATACGATGGGCATTCGCGGCTCACAGAACGGCGAGTTGCTGCTCGATGGCTGCGTGGCGCCGCTGGAGAACCGCATCGGCGAGGAGGGCGACGGCTACCGGCTGGCGCTCGCCACCTTCGACCGGGCGCGGGTGGGCATTGGGGCGCAGGCGGTGGGCGTGGCGCGCGGCGCATTCGAGTATGCGGTCCAGTATGCGCGGCAGCGGGTCCAGTTCGGCAAGCCAATCACGGAGCATGAAGGCGTACAGTTCCTGATCGCCGATCTGGCGACACAGATTGACGCGGCCCGCCTGCTCGTCTATCAGGCTGCGACGCTACTGGACGC